>JAJZNH010000079.1 GCA_021811745.1 Acidobacteriota bacterium | reverse complement strand
CCAGGAGAAGTTGTCCGCGAGAATATAAAGGATATTCGGTCGCGCCGATTCTGACCTGGACTTAATCTGTCGGGCAAAAGCAGCGGCTGTGGTCCCTGAAATGAACTCACGACGGTTAAGCATGCACACGCGCCTTTGCTTTGTGATCGCGGACATATGGCAATGTCTAGCCTCGTGCAAAGTCTTGTCAAGCCTATTGAATGCTTGATGTGTAAATTAAAGCAGGTGGCCCAGGTCTCGATCCCACTTTCACCCAACAGATTTGAGTGCCCCACTTCTCGATTTTGAGAAGTGGGTTGTGTCTCCCCAGGTCTTCCCCGCCACGGCGGACGAGAGCGGCGGACAAGTCCTGGGCACCCGGAGATGCTGATGGAGGATGCATCCGGAGATCCGGGCGACACGGCTCTCCGCGCCTTCCGCCGGAACATGAATAGTCGCTTGCTGTGATAGCATTCGGTCGCACCGGAAGAATGACGGAATAGAGGGGGCGTGCAATGAGCGACGGCAAAGGCGCAGGCGCGGTCAGCAGAAGAAGGCTGCTTCAAAACGGGTTGCTGTTGGCATCGAGCCGTCTGTGCCTGCCGTGGGCCTTCGGAGAAGCAGCCACCGCGCAGCAGCATGCCGGCGCGGCAGGCGCAGGCCGTAGCTGGACCATCGGCAATGACCGGATCGCGAGAACCGTCGCCTTCCAACCCCGGACGGGATTGTTCACCCAGCGGTTTTCCGATCTTGCGACGCACATGGATTTCATCGTTCCCGAAAAATTGCGCAGACCGCAGGAGTTTTCGTTCCTGTGCAACGGCCGCCGCTGCGCCGGAGCGGGCGCATCCTTCAGCCTGGTCGATGCCGCCGAGAATGCCCTCGCCAACGGCAAGGCGCTCACCGTGCGCTTGCGCCACAACGAGCTGCCGCTGGACGTGTCTGTGGTCTATTGCGTTTATCACGGCCATCCGGCCCTGCGCAAGCATCTGGTGCTGCACAACTCCGGCACATCCGTGCTGCACATCTCTCATTTGAGTATCGAGGCGATCGCAATCTCCCTGGGCCCGGAGGACGAAACGACGCTCCTGACGCAGTACGGAGCCATTCCGCGCGAAATCTTTTATACCGGCCGCTCGGAAGATGCGGGCCTGCTGCTGGCGAATGGACTCAGCGGCAACGGCATGGCGGTTCTCAACGAAGTGCCGGGATACATGAAGCGCACCGAGATTAACGGCTTCTACGATACCAAGCATGTGCAGATTGGCGTCATGTACGATACCGATCTGATGCCCTTCGAGCGCGCGCTGGTGAGCGGCGAGTCGTTCACCACGGCCTGCGCGTCGCTGGTGGCGTTCCGCAACGGCGATGGCTTCAACGATCCGCATTGGCTGCTGCCCTCTTACACAGCGCAGGTGCTGGAGCGGCGCGTGGATGCGCAGGGCCCGCCATGGATCTACAACACCTGGGAGCCGTTCACGCGGCGGATCAATCACGACATCGTGATGGAGCTAATCCCTGCCGCGGGCGCCATGGGCATGGACATCTTCACCATAGACGACGGCTGGCAGAAGGAGTACGGCGAAAACACCGTGAACCTCGCTGCGTTTCCAGGCGGATTGCAGCCGATCATCCAGGCGGTTGAATCCCGGGGGATGCGCCTGGGATTGTGGATTCCCATGGCCGCCATTGGAACCTCAACCGCGGTCTACCGCGATCATCCCGAGTGGGCGGCCCTGGACCAGAACGGAATGCCCAAGATTACACGAACCGCGGCCGGGCCCAAGGCGGTCATGTGCATGGCCTCAGCGTATCGCGAAACGGTTGCCGACCGCGTCAACGACGCCATCGAGCGCTTTCACCTCGCGTACGTCAAGCTCGATCTGACCACCATCTTCAATGCCTATGGCGAGGCTCCGGGCTGCTGGGCCAAGGATCACTATCATGAAAACTGGCCCGAGTCGCTCGACAGGATCTATGAAGGCATCTCCTATGTGACTCGCAAGGTTTATGAGCAGCATCCGGACGTGCTTCTTGACCTCACCTTTGAGCTTTGGGGGCAGAAGCACATTATCGACGCGGGCCTGCTGGCGGCGGGCGACCTGGACTGGATGAGCAATGTAAGCGATGGGCAGCCGGATTCAGCCGGCCCGTTGCAGGCGCGCCAGCTGCTGTATCAACGCGCCCCCTCGATGCCGGTGGAAGCCATGCTGATCGGCAATCTGCACGCGGATATGCAGCCCATTCAGGAGCGCTTCGCAACGGCTATCGGCTCGGCGCCCGTGCTGCTGGGCGACCTGCGCCGACTGGGCGCCGCCGACCGCCAGTGGTATCACGAAAAGATAAGCTGGTTCAAGAAACTGCGCAAAAGCACGAAGATCAGCGAAAGCTTCTTTCCGCTCGGCAGTTGGCTGCAAACCACGCCGGCGGCCTGGGACGGCTTCGCGCGCTTCGCCAGCAACGGCAACGGCGTCATTGCTCTCTTCCGCAATAAGTCGGGCGCCACGGAAGCCATGGTGAAGTTACCGCTGCTGCCCGCGGGTAACTACAAGTTGCGCTCGGTGATGACAGGAAAAGAAATTGGCGCAGTCACAGAGTCGGCCTGGAAGCGCGGCGTACCAATAAAATTTCCCGGGGGCGAGCCGGTGGAAGTGCTTGAAGTAACATCGATGCGCGCATGAAGCTACTAACAAATCCTCGGCAACTGCTCGCCGATCTGCATCGGAATAACACGTTGTGCGCCCATGGCGGTGCGCGCCACTAGCATACGTTTGTGCGCCGCGGTCACCTGGCCGATGCGCGCCGCCCCGCGGCCCAGCGGATGAGCACGCAAAGCATCGAGCACACGCTCCGCAGCCTCGGGCGCGACAAGGAAGATGGCCTTGCCCTCGTTGGCCACATAGACAGGGTCGAAGCCCAGCAGTTCGCAGGCCGACTGCACCTCTTCGCGCACGGGCAGTCTGGCTTCCTCGATCTCGATGCCCACATTCGAAGCCGCTGCAATTTCGTTGAGCGTCGAAGCCACCCCGCCGCGCGTGGGATCGCGCATGGCATGAACCGCCGTGCCCACCGCATCCAGCACCTCGCCAATCAGGCCGTTCAACGCCGCGCAATCCGAGCGAATGGGGCTCTCGAACTCCAGACCTTCGCGCACGCTCATGATCGCCATGCCATGGTCGCCGATGGTTCCGGAGATAATCACCGCATCGCCGGGTTCGGCGCGGTGCGGGCCAACCGTAATACCATCGCGCAGCACGCCAACTCCGGCGGTATTG
>JAJZNH010000905.1 GCA_021811745.1 Acidobacteriota bacterium | reverse complement strand
ACTTTAACCCGTTGAAACTCCCGGTTCAGCCGGGCATCCAACCGCCTGGAGGTCATCCATGGCAGAACGGCTGAACTACGCCAAAGCATTCCCCGAAGGTGTCCACGCCGTGCTTGGGATGGAGAAGGCGATTCGAGGCAGCGGGCTTGAATCCTCGCTGCTCGAATTGGTCAAGACTCGCGCATCGCAGATGAACGGTTGCGCCTACTGTATCGATATGCATACCAAGGACGCCCGCGCGGCAGGCGAAACCGAGCAACGCCTCTACGCGCTCTCCGCCTGGCGCGAAACCCCATTTTTCACGCCGCGTGAGCGGGCTGCGCTCGCATGGACCGAGGCCATCACCAACATTCAGCGGGGACATGCGCCTGACGAGGTCTACGAAGAGGTTCGCCGCGAATTCAACGAGCAGGAATTGGTGAAATTGACGCTCGCCATTGCGCAGATCAACACCTGGAACCGGATTGCCATCGGATTCCGGGTCGAACCCGGGACCTACCAGCCAAAAGCGCGCACCCAGATGTGAGAACTGGAATAGCACCACAAAAAGACACAGAACCAGCAGGCCAATCGCCAGATTGGCCTGCATGTAGAGCGCAAAATCCCTGGCGGCGCAGAACCTCGTGCATGCCGGCGATGCTGCATGAAATCCATTCGCCCTATCGAACAACGCCACACTCATGCCGGTCACCGCTCCATTGCACTCCGGCCAGCGGCTGACAACTGAAGTAACTGGGACAGGAAGACGCTAAACTGAAGCGTATGGCAGCGGATCTGATTCTGGACTAGCTGGCGCTGAAGGATAACGCCTCTGGAAATCTCCAAATCCCGATTAGCGGCGTTATGTGGTGAGCCATGCCTGTGAGGGCATGGGATGAGCGAGCATCGAACGCGCCAACGGGTCAATCAGCCGCGCTGCATGCAATCTGAAGCAAAACAAGGAGCAGAGATGGAGCGACGGGAGTTTCTCAAAGTGGGAGCGATGGCGACAGCAGTGGCTGCAAGCAATGGGCTTGGGAAGGCGCAGACTGCCTCCGTCAAGCAGCCCAACGTTATCATTTTTATTTCCGACCAGCGTACCTATGGCCTGACTAAGGCCACCGGCTTTCCGCTGGATACAAGCCCGACGCTCGACCGGCTGCAGCGTACCGGCATTGGCTTCGAGCGCAATTACTGCACGATACCTTTGTGTGTGCCGAGCCGTATTACAATGCTCACCGGCCGTTGGGCAAACGCGCACCGCGTGCGTACAAACCTGATGGCGCGCGATGCATATTTTGAGAAAGACATCTATGAGGTCGCGAAGAGCCAGGGTTATAAAACCGCTCTGTGCGGCAAGAATCACACCTATTTGAAAAAGGAAAACGTCGACTTTTGGCGGGAGTACTCGCACACGGGCGGCCCGCATGAAGAAGGCTCGCAGAACGCCGCCTACGACGAGTGGCTGCGAGGCCGCCACTACAACGTGGTCGACGCGCCAACGCCGTTTCCGCTCGAGACGCAACTGCCTTACCGCATCGTTTCAGACGCGATCGAGTTCATCGATAGCGTCGGCACGCAGCCGTTCTTCATACAGGTGAGCACGCCGGAACCGCACAATCCCGAGCAGGTGCCCGCGCCGTATTGGAATATGTTTCCGCCGGAGTCGATTCCGCCCCGCTGCGGCGGTCCGGACATGCTGCCCGAACTCGGCTACCGCCTGCAGTGGGAGTATCAGATGCAGCAGAATGCCTCACCGTGGAGCGAATCCTCGTGGAGGCGTTATCTTTCCAACTACATGGGTATGCTGCGGTTGATCGACGACCAGATCAAGCGATTCGTCGACCACCTAGAAGCCAAGGGCCTGATGGAGAACACGATATGCGTCTATACGGCCGACCATGGCGACGCATTGATGAACTACGGGATCGGGCACAAGGGCCTCGATCTGCGCGAGCAGGTCACGCACACGCCGCAAGTATGGTTTGGCTACGGCGTCAAGCCGAATCCTGAGGTGGCGCGCGCGTTTACGTCGATGGCCGACATCATGCCCACGATGTGCGAGGTGATGGGTGCGGAAATCCCGCACGGCGTACAGGGCCGGAGCCTGTGGCCTCTGCTGCGCGGCGACTCGTATCCGGCCGAGGAGTTCCGCAGCATCTATTCGAGTGTTGGCGTTGGCGGGCTCTACTACACGGCTAAGGACCACGTACCGCTGACGATTGCGGGGAATCCAAAGATCGGGTTCTTCGATGAGTTGAACAAAGTGACGCTGAGCGGAAACGAGAAGATGGTTCGCATGGGCGATTGGAAGCTTGTGTACGACATGATGGGATACGGAGCGCTCTACGACCTGAAGAACGATCCGTGCGAGCTGACCAATCTCTTCAACAAACCGGAGTACGCGAAGGAACAGGCCGCGCTGATGGCCGAATTGCTGATGTGGGTCATTCGCACGGAAGACAGCCTGCCCACCGGTCCTCAGAACAGGCAGTATGAGACGAAGTGGGCTACCGACCACGACTGGTACGCGCCTTATCGCGAGGCGGGACCGCCCCCCGTAGCATTCCTGCCGTAAGGCTCGTGTTTGCCATGAAGTTACATGCAGAGATGCTTTCTTTCATGTGAGAGTAAAGGCTGACGGAGAATCACGAACCGGCAGCCTTTACCGCTACGGAACGCCGGGGCGTCCAAAGTGCGTGCGGCTACTTTGATCGCGCCTTGCCTGCCGGCGGTTCGACCAGGTCGGTGGAAGGATGAGTGGAAAGGATCAATGGTTTTAGCGGGACCTGGTTGAAATCGAAATCGTTCTTGAGATCGCCCAGTATCTTCACACTCTCCCTGACCGTAGGACGCGGGTCCGGCCGCCCATCTGTCCTGGGATTAAGCCTGGCGCCACCCATGAAATCATCCTCGATGAATTTCAGATAAGCGTCGAAACTCAAGATCTGGTGATCGATATAGTGCGGCTTGGCATAGGGAGAAATGACCATCGCCGGTACGCGCAGCCCATATCCGTTCTGATCCACCACAGGGGGTCGTTCGTGATCGTAGAACCCGCCCCAGTCGTCCCATGCCAGAAAGATGGCGCTGTCTTTCCAGTCAGGCCCCTGCATCACCGCGTTAATCAAGCTTGTCACCCAGCTTTGGCCCTTCGATACCAGCGCAGGCGGGTGTTCGCTGACGGCAAACGCCGGAGCAATCCACGATACCGAAGGCAGCGTGCCATCGTGCGCCTGCTTGTAGAAGTTAGCAAGCGGCTGATCGCGCGCCAG
>JAJZNH010000345.1 GCA_021811745.1 Acidobacteriota bacterium | reverse complement strand
AGCTTCTCGATGGCCTGTCCGGGTTCATATTCAATCTTCCGCTGGGGAGCGCAGCCTTCTTCTTTGCTCGGGAGCAGGCTGGGCTTGCCGGCTTCCTCCTTTTGCGCCTGGGCCACCACCGGAGCGAGGTCCTTTTTCATCTGCAAGAACTCCGAAGTCTGGACGATCTCTTCGCTCGCCTTGGGGAGGAACACGATTTCGCGCTGGGCCTGTACCATGCGCTGGTAAAAAGGTGGATGGGTGCGGAACCAGCTCACGCCGTTCACGTAGCCTTCCCGGGTGGCCATCTTATCGAAAAAGCGGATAAACCCGCGGCTGTCGTAGCCGGCGTTCCACGCGTACTGAATGCCGAGCTGGTCGGCCTCAAGCTCGTAGTCGCGGCTGACGCCCAGGAGCTTGAGGTTCAGCACCATGCCGAGTCCGTAGAAGCCGTACTGCAACGCGTAGTACATGCCAATGCCGGCGACTCCGCCGGTCAGCACTACGGCAGCCACCTGGGCGGCCTGATAAAAGAGGCCGGCGATGGCGGCCCGCTTCATGAGTTTGGCGCCGTGGCGCGCGGTGTCGTGGGCGATCTCATGCGCAAGCACGCCAGCCAGTTGGGACTCATCCTCCACGGCCTCGAGCAGACCGCGCTCGACGAACAGGTAGCCGCCCGGCAGCGCGAAGGCGTTGATCTCCCGGGACTGCAGCACGGCGACGTGCAGGGGAACCTTCAGGTCCGAGTGCTTCGCGACCCGTTCTGCAACGGTCTTGACATACTGCTGGACGGCCTTGTTCTCGACCTCCGGGGGGAGCAGCCCGGTCCGCTTCAACTCCTCGACCGCATCGCGGCCGCGCTTGATGTCGTCGCGCTGGCCGGAGGCGATCTCGCGAAATCCGATGTCCTTTACGTCGGACCAGCGCCTCTGGTTGTAGAGTCCGTCGGCGAGTGCGACCACTACCTGACGATGCTGCTCGGGCCACTGCGCGAGCAGGTCGAGCTTGGCGCCGAGGTTGTCATAGGCAGTGGGAATGGCCTGGCCGGCGAGGATACCGGCTTCGCTGCGCAGCAGTTCGAGGCTCTGAATCCGGCAGTGCAGCTCATGGCGCTTTGGGTCGGTCAGCTGCGGGCCGGCTTTCTTCAACTCCAACCGCGCGCTGTCCAATTGTTTGGAGTAGGTCCTGGAATGGCCTTTGAACTTGTCGCGGCACGCGTCTTCCGCCCGCTTGAGCGCCAGCCGCTCCTGGGCGATCTCGGCGGCGCCAAAGTCCAGGGAAGGGGCTTGCGCAAAGAGGTCCTCGTAGGACAGACGCAGGGTTTCGCGGAGCGATCGAGAAGAGGGTTGCGGCGAGGCCGGGGAGGCCGTCTGCGCCTGGGCGGGCAGGACGGGCAGAAGCACCAGCGGGAGAATCAAACCTGCTGCGATGGGTTTGCGCAATGCTGGTTGCATGAGAGGACCCCTTTCTTCAGGCCGAGCTGTACTCCATCGGCATCACGACGGTGATCGGCGCGGTGGTGGGCGCGAAGTCCAGAATGGGTTGCGGTACGCCGTTGTCGAGCACGCGGAAATTGCCGCGCTGGGGCCCGGTGAGGACCCGCCCGCCTTCATCGGTGACGACAACGTCGAGGTTCACCAGGGTGGCGTCAATGTGGGAGGAAGTCTGCTCCCGGAAACATCCCGCCGACCCGCCGCACCTGCCGGAACCTGTCCTTTTGAATCCGAGGCGGGCGCGAGCCTTGCGCGCTCAGGCCGGCACGCTCATTTCAGGGGCGGTCTCCTGTCTGCGTACGGGCGCGGCCCGGTGCCCAAGCAGGATCACCGGGCAGCGAGCCTGACCGACGACTTGGTGGACCACGCTGGCCCCCGCCCGATCCGGGTAGAGGGATCGCGGCGCGCCAAGCAGGAGAAAATCCAGGTTGGCGCCGACTTTGCTTTTGAGGATCGCGGTGGCGGGATCGCCGGTGAGCGCGGCAATCTGCAGCGGACAGAGAAGCCGGGCCTCGCGCAGCGCACCCGCCGGAAGCCGGGCGGCCATCGCGGCCGGCGTTCGCCTGCTGGCCGGGAGGGGCTGGCCATGGGCGAACACATGCATCAAGGTCAGGGTCGCCCGGTGCTGCTGGGCCAGCCTGCTGGCAAAGGCCAGCGCCGTCTCGCTGTCGAAGCGCAGCGAAAGCGCCAGGGCGATGCGCCCGGCCGGCCGGTCGTTCCGCAGCGTAGTCACCCCGCCATTGGGCACCACGCACACCGGAACCCCCGCCCAGGGCGAGATCTCTTCCGCGAGCGTGCGGGCGAGCGGACTGCGGTCGCGCCACGCCGTCAGCAGCACGCGATCGACTGCCCGCGCTTTGGCGAGGGCGAGTATCTCCTCGGCGGCATCTCCGCGGAGGAGAATGGGCTCGCAGGAAATGCCAACCCAGCGAAGCTGCCTTGCCATGCGCTCCAGCGTGCGCTGCGCGTGCTGGGCGGAAAAACCGTTCATCGCGGGGGCAGAGACGGAACCCGCGCGAAGCGAAGCACGATCGCGATGAAGCACATGCACGAGCAGAACCCTGGCTGCACTGCGTCGCGCCTGCCGAATGGCATGGAAAAGCAAGGCTTCTTCATCGGCAAGATCGGTGACGGCGAGGATGACCTCCGGTGCGCACCACAGGCGCAGGACCCGCGCTGTGAGTGCGCCGGGGAACTCGGCCGCGGGTTCTGCCACAGGTTCTGCCGCAGGTTCTGCCCTTGAGACAAGTTGGAGAGTCGATGACGCGATCACAAAGTGCTCCTCGGGTGGACCGGGGTTGCCGGTCATGGGTCCGGCACCGCCTGGCCCTCTTCACCGCCCACGTAGAAGCACGTGCAGGGCCACAGGAATGGACTCGATTCCTGCACGATGCGCGCAGGAGCGTCCAACCGATGTCCGAAAATTAAGACGAATGTCGAGAAATTTGCGAAGCGCTCAGACCGCTCTGGTCCCGGAGGATTTTTCCTCCGCCGCTCCGAGCAGGCCGTGCTTGCCGACTTTGTAGCCCAGATCGCTGCGCGAAAGGCCAAGGGAACGGGCCGCCTCTGCCTGTACGCCCCTGGCCAGCTCCAGCGAGCGGACGATCAGCGCCCGTTCGAAGTTGGCTATGGTTTCGCGCAGATTCAATTGCCTGGGCAGCCGCTCGGCCAGCGCCTCGACGGTCAGTTCCTCGGAGCCGTGGGGCGCGGCGACAGAATTCCGCGGAAGAAAGAAGTCCTCTGGCAGCAGTTCGGCGCCCTGGCCCAGAATCAAGGCGCGCTCA
>JAJZNH010000299.1:2126-3257 GCA_021811745.1 Acidobacteriota bacterium | reverse complement strand
AGCTTCCGTCCCAGTTCGCCAATCGACTCAACCAGCCGCCGCTCCACGAAATGATGAATGTCCTCGGCCTGCGCGTCCTGCCGGATTTCCTCGCGCTTGCCCGCATATCGCTCGCCGATAGCGCGCAGCGCGTCCGCGATGCGGACACATTCGTCCTCGGTCAGGATGCCCGCGGCTTGCAAGGCAACCGCATGCGCTCTGCTGGAAGTCAGCTCCTCGCAGAGCAGCCGGTAATCGAACGGCAGCGACCGCTGCCAGAGATCAAAGGACGGATCGGGGGCCGCGCGAAACCGCCCGGACCACATTTTCCCGGATTGTTGTTCGTTGGACATTGCTTTATGCGCACCTCATTTTATCTATTCCTTCTCCTTGCCGCTGTTGAGCTGCGGCATTTCACTGCTTTTGCTCAGCGTGAGCAGCCCGGCTTTGGCGTAGGTAAGGAGCTTCTCCCGGGTGTCGGTGATATCGAGGTTGCGCATGGTGAGTTGTCCGATGCGGTCGCGCGGCGAGAAAGCGGATTCAGTCTTCTCCATACTGAGGCGCTCGGGATGGAAGGTGAGGTTGGGCGACTCGGTGTTGAGGATGGAGTAGTCGTTGCCGCGGCGCAACTCAAGCGTGACCTCGCCGGTGATGGCTTTGGCGACCCAGCGCTGGGCGGATTCGCGGAGCATGATCGCCTGGGAGTCGAACCAGCGGCCCTGATAGAGCAGGCGGCCAAGCTTGCGGCCATTGTCGCGGTACTGCTCGATCGTGTCCTCATTGTGGATGCCGGTGATGAGGCGCTCGTAAGCGATAAAGAGCAGGGCGAGGCCCGGCGCCTCGTAGATGCCGCGGCTCTTGGCCTCGATGATTCTATTTTCAATTTGATCGGACATGCCGAGGCCGTGCCTTCCGCCAATCCGGTTGGCTTCGAGGAGCAGGGCGACGGGGTCGTCGAATTGCTGGCCGTTGAGTGCGACCGGAAAGCCCTCTTCAAAGCGAATGGTGACCTCTTCGCGCTTAATCTCGACATCATCGCGCCAGAATGCCGTGCCCATGATGGGGACGACGATCCTGATGGAAGAAGAAAGATGCTCCAGGTCTTTGGCTTCATGGGTTGCGCCAAGGATGTTGGAGTCAGTAGAGTAGGCC
>JAJZNH010000299.1:1165-2116 GCA_021811745.1 Acidobacteriota bacterium | reverse complement strand
TTGTAGGCGAAGCCGGAGCGCTGCATGAAGGCGGACATCTCGGCACGGCCGCCTAACTCGTCGATGAAAGCGGCGTCAAGCCAGGGCTTGTAGACCTGAAGGCTGGGATTGACGAGCAGGCCGTAGCGGTAGAAGCGCTCAATGTCGTTCCCTTTGAAAGTGGAGCCGTCGCCCCAGATGTGGACGTCATCCTCTTTCATGGCGGCCACCAGGATGGTGCCCGTGACCGCGCGGCCGATGGGGGTGGTGTTGAAGTAGGGGACGCCGGCGGTGGTGATGTGGAAGGCCCCGGCCTGGAGCGCGGCGATCCCTTCGCGAACGAGCGGGCCGCGGCAATCGATGAGGCGGGCCTTTTCGGCGCCATATTCAAGGGCCATGCGAGGGATGGCGTCGTAGTCGGTCTCGTCCGGCTGGCCCAGGTTGGCTGTATATGCGTAAGGGATGGCGCCCTTCTGTTTCATCCAGTGAAGGGCGGCGGAGGTATCCAGTCCGCCGGAGAAGGCGATGCCGACCTTCTGGCCGACGGGCAGGGATTCGAGAATTACGGACATGCTTGCAGAACCTCGGAAAAGCATTGGACAGTGGACAGTGACCAATGATCAGTTTGTCCGTGTTGTCCGCGGCTGAGTTGATGAATCAAGATTGTTCTCTGTCTTTACTGACCGTACTGACTGCTGATCACTGACAACTGATCACTGAAAACTCGTCACATTCGCCAACCCACCCAGCAGTAACAGCAGCAACGCCTTCTGCGCGTGCATGCGGTTTTCAGCCTGGTCGAAGACGATGGATTGCGGGCTGTCAATGACGGCGTCGGTCACTTCCTCATTGCGCCGCGCGGGCAGGCAGTGCATAAAGACCGCGTGCGGCGCGGCCTTCGCCATCAGCGCCTCATTCACCTGGAACGGGCGGAAGATGGGCGCGCGCTTAGTCGACTCGTGCTCGAAGCCC
>JAJZNH010000299.1:0-1155 GCA_021811745.1 Acidobacteriota bacterium | reverse complement strand
GTAGACAGCGTCGGCGCTTTCTACGGCTGCGTGCGGGTCCTGCAGCAGGCGGATCTCGCCGCCATTTCGTTCCGCCATTTCGCGCGCAATGGTCACAATCTCGATGTCGGGCGAGTAGCCGCGCGGCGTGGCTACCGTGACGTTCGCGCCCAATTGAGCACCGGTGAGCATGAGCGAGTGGCAGACGTTGTTGCCGTCGCCGACAAAGGTGAAGTTGAGCCCCGCAACCTTACCGAAGTGCTCTTCGAGGGCCATGAAGTCGGCCAGTGCCTGGCAGGGGTGCTCGAAGTCGGAAAGCGCGTTAATGACCGGCACGCGCGCGTTGGCGGCCATGTCGGTGATCGTGTCGTGAGCGTAGGTGCGCAGGACGATCACGTCCACCCAGCGTTCCAGGTTGCGCGCCACGTCGGCAATGGTTTCGCGCTCGCCCAGCGGCGAGTTGGTTTGATCGACGAAGATGGCATTGCCGCCCATGGTGTTGAAGCCGGTCTCGAAGGCGAGCCGGGTGCGCAGGCTGGCCTTCTCGAACATCAGCACCATCTGTTTGGCGTCGAGAGCGTGGCGATATTCGCGGGGATTGTGCTTCACCTCGCGGCCCAGCTTGAGAATGGCGCGAACCTCGGAGCTGGAAAGATCTGCTATGGAGCAAAGGTCCTCGCCCGCCATGCGGGCGGCTGCGGCCAGAATGTCTGGATCTTTATGCACGGGCACGGTAGCCGTCGGATGTTCAACTGCGGTTCTGCTAGCCATGAATCTGTCCTCCTTGCGACGGAGCTGCGGCGCGCGTGGCGGCGTGGGCAGTAAAGATTTCATCAAGCGCCTGAATGGCGGTATCGACATGCGCGCTCTCCAGAATGTAGGGCGGCAGGAAGCGCAGCACGGTATCGCTGGTGCAATTGATCAGAATGCGGCGCTTGAGCATCTCCGCGACGGTGAACTTGCCCAGTTCAGCCGAGTCGACTTCGGCGGCGACCATCAGCCCCTTGCCGCGTACATCTACAATCGCATCGTGGCGCTTAGCCAGCGCTCGCAACTGCTGCTGAAAGTAATCGCCGACCTCGGTTGCGTGCGCGAGCAGGCCTTCCTTCTCAAGGGTGTCAATGACGGCGATGGCCACGGCACAGGCCAGCGGACCTCCACCGAAGGTGGTGCCGT
>JAJZNH010000501.1 GCA_021811745.1 Acidobacteriota bacterium | reverse complement strand
GACGATATAAGTTCCAGCGGCCAGCGTCTCGTCGGCGTTGACGCTGACGACCATGTGGTTCTTCGGTAAATCAATGAGCTTGCGGACTGCTCCGGTATCCGTGTTTGCCTTGTATACCGCGGTGGCGCCGGTCGTCTCGTCGGTTTTGGTGAAGAAGACGCTGTTGGTCTTGTGGCCTACGACAATCGCATGCACCATGCCCGGTACGAAGGGTCCACGCCCGCCGGGCTTGCGCGGCGGATTCGGAACCAGCAGCCTGGTCTTGCGCGAGGCCAAGTCGAGCACATGGATGCCGTCGGGCGCCGTGTAAACCATCTGCTTCTCGTCCGGCGTGTAGGCATTGACGTTGAAGTAGAAACCGCCGGAGTTGGGCTCATAACTGAGCCGCCAGACGCGATGTCCCGTGTCCTTATCGACCCAGGTTCTCGGCGGCATAGGTCCACTATCTACGGTCTGGGCAGTGAGAATAGGCGGGGCGGTCACAAGGACGAACGCAGCGAGAACGCGGAGCTTCATAGCCGAGGGTCTCCTTGAGGAAGCTTCGTACGAAGGCAGCATTGTCGCATAACTGGGCCCCATCGCCCGCGAAGATACCTCGCCCCCGATACAGCGCTTATGCGCCCCCTGGACTATTGACTGGAAAATGGTTCTTTTCAGAGAGACGATGCAACTCGTGAAATTGTCTCAACAGGCGTCCGCGAAGCGATTGTTCTGAGACAATTTCTCGTTAGTTTAAACGGAAATGAAAGGAAATGCGCCGGTTACGCTTCCGCACACCCGATTTGTCTCCGCTGGAAGTCCTATACTTGCTAGGAATAAAAGCCGGATCGCATCGCAGTCCCGAATCGCAGGAACAGCCATGAGTATACTCAGCCGACGTAAATTTCTTGCCGCTGCAGCCTGTACCATGGCTGCAGGCCGCATTGGTGCACAGAGCCAGAGTGAGGCCCAGGTTACGCTCACCCTTCCCGCTGAAGCTACGGGCGCTCATATGCCCGCCGACTTCGTCGGCCTTTCCTACGAAGTAGAGCAGCTTACGGACCCCAGCTTCTTCTCGGCGAGAAATACAGGCTTGATTCGTGAATTCAGGGATCTATCGCCGCATGGGGTATTGCGCCTGGGTGGCAACACCAGCGAATTTGCCTACTGGAAGCCCACCCCCGACTCCCCGGAGCCCGCACACCCCAAAACCCGCGATGTGGCAGGCGAGCCAAAGCCCCAGTACTATCCCGTGTCCGCGGAAGCGGTACGCAACCTGGCGGGTTTTCTGAAAGTGACCGGGTGGACATGTATATACGGGATCGGGATGGGCACCAATACACCGGAGCGCGCCGCTAATGAAGGCGAGTTTGTGGCAAAGACGCTCGGAACGAGCCTCCAGTATTTCCAAATTGGCAACGAAGTGGACCTGTTTGGGCGCCACCTGCGCGATCCGAAGACCTGGTCCGCAAGAACCTACCTGGATGAGTGGCTCACCCTCGCGCGCGCCATCGCGGCCCGCGTCCCGGGGGCGAAGTTTGGGATGCCGGATGTGGCCTCGCATGTGGAGTGGCTCGCAGAGATCGCTGAGATGTGGCCTTCGATCGAACTTCCGCCTGACGTAACTACGCTGACGCACCACTACTACTTCGGCGGACCGGCAACCAATCCCGAGGTCAACATCCCCAATCTGCTGAAGCCGGCAACGATGGCCAAGGTGCAGAGGACGGCGAATATTGCCATTGCCGCCGCCGGTAAGATGCACGCGCGCGTCCGCATGACGGAAGGCAATACATGCTATCGGGGCGGCAAACCGGGCCTGTCGGACGTCTTCGCGACGGCGCTCTGGGCTGCCGATTACTCGCTGCTGCTGGCCACCAACAACTATTCGGGGATCAATTTGCATGGAGGGACGGGCCAGTCGGTCGCAAATTCGGTAGGAGGCTTCCTGCCCGGCGACATCATGCTCAAAGATGAGGGCGAGACTCCGGAGCAGATCGCCTCGCATCCTCACCCGTTCTACACGCCGATCGCCACCTTCGGCTCGGCGTACAGGATGGAGCCGGTCGGCTTTGGCATGAAGTTTGCCGGGGCGTTCAGCGGCAGCACCTTCTTCAATGCCGACTTTACGTCACAGATTCAGGCCACGAGCGTCGATGCCACTGCTTACGCCGTGAAGCTCGACAGCGGCGAAACCTCTGTCGTCATCCTGAACAAGGATGCGCAAAAGGACCTCGACTTGACCCTGGACTTTGGAACCGCCAAGGCGGGAGGAGTGGAGACAGAGACACTGCATGCACCCGCGCTGGACAGCCGTGAGGCTTATATCACCCGGCTTGCCCGGATCGGCCGTCTCAGGCGCGGCAAGTACTCCGTGACCGTTCCTCACGCGACTGGCCTTCGATTGACCCTGAGGGCTTAACGGTGCTTCTCCGGGAAAGCCCGGGCCGCACCGCAGCCTGCTTCAGCCGCGGTGCGGCGCCGGCTTACCGGTGCTTGATAAAGGTGCCTCTCTGCAGCTCGCTCATGGCCTGGTGCAGCTCGGCCTGAGTGTTCATCACGATGGGCCCGTACCACGCCACCGGCTCTTCCAGCGGTTTGCCGGAGACGAGCAGGAAACGGATGCCTTCGGGACCGGCCTGGACCACGATCTCGTCACCGCTGTCAAAGAGCACCAGCGAGTGGTTCCTGGCGTCATAGACCGGATCGGCACTGGGATCCATGGCCGACTCGGTGAGCACGGCCTGCGGCGCCGAGGCGTCGCGGAAGGTTCCCGCGCCGGCAAAGACGTAGGCGAAGGCGTTGCGCGTGGTCTCAACCTGGATACGGCGGCGCTTGATGGGCGGCACCGAAATGTCCACGTAGCTGGGGTCGGCGGCTACGCCCTCGACCGGCCCGGTTTTGCCCCAGAAGGTGCCGCAGATGATACGGGCCCTGGTCCCGTCGTCGTCGGTGACCTCCGGGATGGCGCTCGACGGAATGTCCTGGTAGCGCGGGTCTGTCATCTTCAGCGCGGCGGGCAGGTTGGCCCAGAGCTGGAAGCCGTGCATGCGCCCGTTCTCGTCGCCCTTGGGCATCTCCTGGTGCAGAATGCCGCTTCCGGCCGTCATCCACTGGACATCGCCGGCGGTCATACGGCCTTTGTTGCCGAGGCTGTCGCCGTGCTGCACCTCGCCCGCCAGCACATATGTGATGGTTTCGATGCCCCGGTGGGGATGCCAGGGGAATCCGGCCAGGTAGTCGGCGGGGTTCTCGTTGCGGAAGTCATCGAGCAGCAGGA
>JAJZNH010000251.1 GCA_021811745.1 Acidobacteriota bacterium | reverse complement strand
GCTAAGATGAATCCCCCTCCTTAGGAACCGGCGGGCATGTGGAAGCGTTGGCGAATCCGGATACTCCTGTTTTTGGCCGTCCTTGGCCCCGGAATCATCACCGCCAACGTAGATAACGACTCCGGCGGAATTCTGACCTACTCCCAGGCGGGAGCGCAGTACGGTTATACGCTCCTGTGGACGATGCTTCCCATCACCATCGCCCTGATTGTGGTGCAGGAAATGTGCGCGCGCATGGGGGTAGTCACCGGCAAAGGCCTCAGCGACCTCATCCGCGAGGAATTCGGCCTGCGCATCACCTTCGTGCTGATGGTCCTGCTGGTGGTGGTGAATTACACCAATGTCGTCACCGAGTTCATCGGCATCGCCGGCTCGCTGCACCTGTTCCACGTCTCCAAATTCATCTCCGTGCCTCTTTGCGCGGTGCTGGTGTGGTTCCTCGTCTTTCGCGGTGACTACAAGAGCACGGAAAAAATCTTTCTCCTCGCCTCGCTCGTATACATCTCCTACATCTTCGCCGGCGTGCTTTCGCAGCCAAGCTGGCACGACGCGCTTTGGGCCACGGTCAAGCTGCCCTCAGAGAAGGTCTGGCGCGACAAGGCATATATCTACATGGCCATCGGCATCGTGGGAACGACCATCGCCCCCTGGATGCAGTTCTACCTGCAGTCGTCGATCGTGGAAAAGGGCATTCGCGTAAAGGACTATTCAGCCTCGCGCCTCGACGTGATCGTGGGCAGCTTTTTTACCGATCTGGTGGCGTGGTTCATCGTGGTAGCCTGCGCGGCCACGCTCTACGTGCACGGCATGGGCGCCATCCAGGTGGCATCGGATGCGGCCGAGGCCATGCGTCCGCTGGCCGGCGACTACGCCTTCATCCTCTTCGCCTTCGGCCTCTTCAATGCCTCGATCTTCGCGGCCTCCATCCTGCCGCTCTCCACGGCCTACACCGTCTGCGAAGGCCTGGGCTTCGAGTCAGGCGTGGACAAGAACTTCAAAGAGGCGCCGTTCTTTTACTGGCTGTACACGCTACTGGTGGCCGGCGGAGCCGTTACCGTCCTGGTTCTGCCCGATTCGCAATTGATCAACGTCGCCATCCTCTCGCAGGTGCTCAACGGCATCCTGCTGCCAGTGGTGATCATCCTCATGCTGCTGCTGATCAACCGCAGCGATCTGATGGGCGAATACAAGAACTCGCGGCTGTGGAACGTGATCGCCTGGAGCACGAGCGTCATCGTGATCGGAATGACGCTGATGATGCTATGGGGCATGATGCCGGGACATTGAGGCAGCGGATAGGAGCTGGATCAGAGCAGCTTTCCCGCCGCCAGATCACGGATCAGTCCGCGGTCCGCGGCCAGAAAATCGTATTCCGGCAGGTCTTCCAGCCTGACCCAGCGCAATTGGTGATGGACGCGGTTCTCAACTTCGCCGGTGAACTCGCGCACGGCGAAGAACTGCAGGTCCACGGCGCCGCCATGGCGGTAGTTATGACGAATGCGGACGACCGGAGCGCCAATCGTAGCCCGGATGCCCAGTTCTTCGTACAGCTCGCGGCTCAGCGCCTCTTCGGGACTTTCGCCAGGCTCGATCTTGCCGCCGGGAAACTCCCAATACAGCGCCATGGGCTGATCGGGATTGCGTTGACCAATCAGGACTTCGCCGTCGCGAACAATAAGGGCTGCCGCCACAAAGCGCAGCGCTGGCCCGGTGGTACGCGGCTTGAGGTTGGCCTGGGAAGCTTCCACATTTTTAGTGTAAGGCACCGGGTCGGCTGCGAATCAGGACCCGGCACTACTTGTCATTTGGGACGCGCAGCATTCTCTAAACGCACCGGATGGTGCAGTACGCCCCGAAGTTGCGCGATTTATACCTGTTCGCCATCGACCTGCGCAGGAACGCCCTCGGCAGCCCGCGGGCGGAAGTATCCCCAGCCCCGCTTTGCCGCCGCTTGCAGCAGCGCCGGCGAGGGATTCACGGCGAAAGGATGCCGCGCGATCTCGAGCATTGCCAGGTCGTGAATCGAGTTGCCAAAGACCGCATCGGGATTCGGAAGCCCTGCCCGCTTGAGCGCGACGGCCTTACCTTCGCCCGTGGGGACCGCCACAAGCTCGCTGGTAATGATTCCATCCTCCACCCGCACTTCGGCGGCCAGAACACGCTCCTCGGGGATGCCGAAGCTCCGCACTCCTTCCGCGACCACCCAGCGGTTGGTGGAACTCACGGCCCAAAGTTGCACACCGGCCTTGCGCAGAGCGGCCACCACCGCAGCAACATCGACGAAGATATGACCGCGAACAAACTCATCCACATATTTCGCGGCGGCGGCCCGCAGTTCCTCATTGCGCAGGCCTGCATACATCTGCACCATTTCGCCGCAAATCACCTCTTCGCTGACCTTGCCGGCCCGGTAAGCGCGGTGACGATTATCAATCCAATCGCTCGTGGAACGAGAGACCAGGCCCTGTTCGAGCGACCAGACCATAAATCCATAGCCCGAGTCGCCGCCCCACAGCGTTCCGTCACAATCGAAAACTGCAACTCTGGGCTTGCTGTCGAGAACCGCCCGCTCAAACTCCTCGGCGGTCCACTTGGAAATTTCAATCTGTGTTGGCGTCAAACATCCCTCTATTCTGCGTAAAAATTCGCTCCATTCTATTTTCTTCTAAACCGGCCCTACTTTGCACGTGAAGGTTTGGAGAAGATGCCGGTGGAAACGATCGCCGATGGCCCCCATTCACCCTTCAGGCACAAATGGACAGTCCATATTGGCATTTGGTAGCGTTGCGGAAAGACATCGGCACGAAGCAGCCCGCAAGCGAAGCGCTGAGCGGGACTTGTCCGCCGGATACGTTTCTCAAGCCGGCTCAATGAACCTGCGGCTCGTCGAATCTAAAGGAATCCTTCGCAATGACCGGCTCCGTAAATCTGCGCTATGTCTCATTTCTGGGCTGCACGGCGGCGCTGGGCGGATTGCTGTTCGGCTTCGACATCGCCATCATTACAGGCGCAGGCCCGTTCCTGATCCGGCATTTCGCACTCGGCGACATCAGCCTGGGATGGGCCTTCAGCTCGCTGCTCTTTGGCTGCGTGCTGGGATCTTTCCTGGCCGGCAGGACGACGGACCGCTTTGGCCGCAAACGCATGCTGGCCTGGGTGGCGCTGCTGTTTATTGCCACCTCGATGGCCACCGCACTTGCTCCAACCTTTCACTTTTTTGTCATGGCCCGTTTTCTTGGCGGCCTGGCCGTAGGCGGCGCTT
>JAJZNH010000003.1 GCA_021811745.1 Acidobacteriota bacterium | reverse complement strand
CCGCCAGTACTCCTACCACAAGTTCTATCTCAAGCCGCCTGACCTGAACTGGAATAACCCTAAAGTGCACCAGGCCTTCAAGGACATCATCAGCTTCTGGCTGGAGCGTGGTGTCGCCGGCTTCCGCTTCGACGCCATTACCACGCTGTATGAAGATCCCAGCTTCACCGACGAGCGCGTGATCCTGGGCAAAGACGGCAAGCCGCTGCGCAACGCTTACGGCGATCCTGTGCTCGACAACTCCAAGACTAACGACCTGCCCGGCGTCCACACTGTCATCCACGAGATGCGCGAGACCATCGACAAGTTCAACACCAGCGCATTTCCGGGCACGCGCGTGATGATCGGCGAGACCTACGTGCCGAATATTGCCCAACTGGCCAGGATGTACGGGACGCCCGCGGCGCCGGAGTTCGAGCTGCCCATGGACACGCAGGTGGCCTTCATCAACAAGCTCGACGTGGCCAAATTCCGCGCCAAGCTCACCGACGTGGAGACGCGCATCGGCGGCAATGTACCGCTGCTACTCTTCGACAACCACGATAATCCGCGCATGGTCACGCGCTATGGCGACGGCGTGCACAACCTCGACATCCAGCGCGCGCTTGCCACGGTTCTCTTCGCCAGCCGCGGCACGTCGATGTTTTACTACGGCGACGAGATCGGCATGGTGACCACGCCGCCGAAGCGCAAGCAGGACGTAAAGGATCCCGTGGGCATCACCGGCTGGCCCAAAAATAAGGGACGCGACGGCGAGCGCACGCCCATGCAATGGAACGCAAGCAAGAACGCCGGCTTCACCTCAGCATCCGTCAAGCCCTGGCTGCCGGTGCCACCCAGCGCCGCAACAATCAATGTGGCAGACGAGCAGAACAATCCTGATTCGCTGCTCACGTGGTATCGCGAACTGATTCGCCTCAAGAAGACTAACGCGGCCTTCGAGCACGGCTCGAACATCATGCTCGACACCGAAAACGACAAGGTGCTGAGCTGGATGCGCCAGGCGCCGGGCGCGCGTCAGGTGGTCGTCAGCGTCAACTTCACTGCCGAGCCGCAAACCGTAAACCTTGCGGCCGCCGGCCCAGGGCTGAAGCCTGCCCGCCTGACCACACTGCTGAAAACCCCCGGCGATGCCGCCCCAACTTCCCTCGATCACATCGAGCTTGGGCCCTTTGGGGTTTACGTCGGAGAACTGCAATAGAACTGATCTGACCGAAAAGTTCTGAATCGGCAAAGCCCTGGCGGCCATCCCTTGGCGAGGGAGAGAATGTGTCTTCAGCATCTGCCTGTGTGCCCCTGATTGCACAGGCAGCGTGATTCTCCCCCGCATCTCCCATCCCCCAAGGAGATCAGCATGAAGATTGCCGCTACCATCGCCCGCTACCTGCTGGGAGCCGTGTTCCTGTTCTTCGGCTCGAACATGTTTTTGCACTTTCTGCCCATGCCGCCGTTGCCTCCCGGCCCGATGCGGCAGTTTACCGAGGCGATGGCGACTTCGCATTATGCCTACGGAGTGGCTTTCTTTCAGGTCGCCCCCGCGATTCTGCTGCTGGTGAACCGCTATGTGCCGCTGGCGCTGGCGCTGCTGGCTCCGGTCATCGTCAATATCTGCCTCTTCCACATCACGATGGCGCCGAGCGGCCTGCCGCAGGCGGTCTTGGTGGTGGTCCTGTGGTTCCTGGCAGTTCATCCGGTCCGCTCCGCCTTTGCCGGGCTGTTGAAGCAGCGGGCTTAAGAGAAGTGGCGCTTGGCGGGCAGCGAGATGCCGTATCGCTACAATCTAGATAAGGCGATGATCCAGTACCTCTATCTCGGACGCGTGGGCTACGAGGAAGCACTGCGGCTGCAGGCGGAGATTGCCCGGTGGCGTTACGAGGGCCGTGTCGGCAATGTACTGCTGCTGCTGGAGCATCCGCCAGTGCTTACGCTGGGGCGCAACGCCGACCGCTCGAATGTGCTGGCCTCCAACGAGTTGCTGGCCAGCCGCGGTGTGATACTGCACCAGATCAACCGCGGCGGCGACGTGACCTATCACGGGCCGGGCCAGCTTGTCGGCTACCCCATTTTCGACCTGCGCAGCCTGCATACCGCGAGCGGCGTGCGCATGGGACCAGTGGATTTTGTCCGCAGGATGGAGGAGGCGCTGATCCGGCTCTGCGGAGTCTTCGGCGTGCAGGCCGGAAGGATCGCCTGCCTGACGGGCGTCTGGTGCGGGAGGCCCGTGGAGGGTTGCTTTCTGGACGAGAGCGGCGGGCCGGGACGCAAGATCGCCGCAATCGGCATTCACGTTTCGCGCGGCATCACTTCGCATGGCTTCGCGTTCAATGTGACGACCGACCTGCGCGACTTTGCTCTGATCAACCCCTGCGGGATCACCGATCGGCCGGTGACGAGCCTTGAGCGCGAGGTTGCTCGGCCGGAGGAATTGCCCGGCCTGGAGGCGGTGGCACACCAGGCGGCGCGGCAGTTCGGAATGGTTTTTGGCGAACAGGTACTGGCCGTGGAGAGCCTGGAGGCGCTACGCGCTCAGGCGCAAGCTGCAGAGACCCAGGAGTTTCCTGCGGAAGATACGCCGCTGCGGATTCCGGCGGAAGTCGAGCGGCTGGCGCACGGGAAGGATCGTCCGGTGCGGGCTTGAGCGCCGCCCATGAGTTCGGCCGCTTTGTGCGGCGAGATTTATAATCCGGCAGGGCACAGAGGGCACATATGTGTCCCGCATCGCGGAGAAAACCCCATGCCAACTGACGTGATCATGCCCCAGATGGGCGAATCGATCTTTGAGGGCACCATTACCCGGTGGCTCAAGAAAGCCGGCGACGTGGTCGAGAAGGATGAGCCGCTCTTCGAAATCTCCACCGACAAGGTCGACGCCGAGATTCCCTCGCCGGTGGCCGGCGTGCTCAGCGAGATCAAGGTTCCTGAAGGCACGACGGTCCAGGTGAATACGGTGGTAGCGGTCGTGGCCGAAGGCGGGGCGGCGGTGAAGGGTGCGCCAGCCGCGGCGGATCATGCGCAGGCCGCGGCAGCGCCAGCCGCGCAGCCGGCTGCATCAGGGTCTGCGCCTGCTGCTGCTCCATCCGCGGGGGCGGTTGAGGTCGTGATGCCGCAGATGGGCGAATCCATCTTCGAAGGCACGATTACGAGATGGCTCAAGAAGGCCGGAGACGTGGTCGAGAAGGACGAGCCGCTCTTTGAAATCTCCACCGACAAGGTGGATGCCGAGATTCCCGCTTCGGTTGCGGGCGTGGTGAGCGAGATCAGGGTTGCTGAGGGA
>JAJZNH010000339.1 GCA_021811745.1 Acidobacteriota bacterium | reverse complement strand
CCATCAGCACTTCCAGAATCTTGCGCGCCTCCTGACGGATGGTATTCCGGTCCTCCAGAAATCCCACCTCGTCCACCTCGGCCAGCGTATCGGCCACGGTGTGGGCCAGCTTGTTGAGCTTGTCGCGGCTGATTCTCATAGCACCGCCTTGTATTTTCTGGCCAGCTCGGTTTTCACCTTCTTGAACATCTCGGCGTATTGCGCGCCGGATTTGCGCATCTCCTCGGAGTACGCGTCAAGAATCACGCGGACCTCCTCGTTGATGCGGTCTTCGAGGGAAAGCTCATCGAGCAGGGCCGCATTGACACGCTCTTCCGTCACCTTCAAATCGCTGGAGGTGATCATCTTGGCGTCGATGAGGTGCTTTACTGTACGGCGGGCAAGATACCCAATGTAATCGCGCGAGAAAATCATGAGTTAAACGTCAGGATACCCCATTGCCCCCGCCGGTGTACACAGAGACTCAGAGTTCTGCGCTTGAAGCGGCTCCGCACCCGCGGGCTCAGAAGAACGCCCATGGACGATCCGGATGGACATCACAGTCCGCTTGCGCAGCCTTGGATTACGCGTCAGCCGCGGGCTCTTGGTGGAGTTCCCGGGCGCCCGAGACATCCATGCTCAGGATCTGCACTTCAAGCCCGCCATACTCCGGATGATCGTTCTCCCGGATGCGGTAGGCAAGGTCGATGCGGCTACCCTCGCGGAGTCCCAGCGCCAGGGCATGCGAGGCCAGATTCCAGCCCAGGGCGCGTACTGCACCGCTGCTGCCTGCCGTTACGGGAGCTTGCCCCCAGGCCGCAACCATAGAACTGTGCGGCTCCTGGGCCAGTTCCAGCCGCAGATGCCGCTCCTTAAGGATGCGTGGCGGAGCCACCAGCCGCGCGCTGCGGGCCATGAAGACCGGCTCGGGATTGCCGTGCCCCAACGGCTCGAGCTTGCGCAGCCACCCCGCCAGCACGGGCGTGATGCGATCCAGCGGCAGCTCGGCGTGAATGCGCAGCAAGTGTTCGGGCTCGCGCGCCGCCAGATGCTCCGCGGCATGCAGCCGCAGGCGGCGCTTCAGCTCCGGCAGCGCGGCGGCGGGCAAGGCGAACCCAACCGCAAAGGCGTGGCCGCCGAAGCGCGTGAAGAGATCGGCGCACGTCTCGATCGCTTCCAGCAACGGAAATCCATCCACCGAGCGCCCCGACCCGTGGGCCACGCCATCCTCGATGCTCACCACAAGCGCAGGCTTGGCGGTGCGTTCCACCACACGCGAGGCCAGAATCCCGATCACGCCGCGATGCCAGCCTTCGCCTTCGACCACCAGCAGGCGATCCTCTGCCAGCTCCGCGTCGCAGGCCAGCCGCTGCTCGATGGCAGCAAGCGCGGCAGCTTCGATGTCACGGCGTTCACGGTTTAACCGCTCCAGCTTCGCCGCCAGCTCCGCCGCGCGCACGGAATCGCGAGTAAGAAACAGCTCGATTACGTCGGAAGCCACATCCATGCGCCCGGCAGCGTTGATGCGCGGAGCCAGGCGAAAGGCGACATCGAAGCCGGTGAGCTGCCGTGCCGCCGGGTCGAGATTCGCCGCGTCAAATAAGGCGCGTAATCCGGCACCTACCGGCTTGCGCAGCTCGCGCAGGCCCAGCGCGGCGATGACGCGGTTTTCGCCGCGCAGCGGGACGGCGTCGGCAATGGTTGCGACGGCCGCCATCTTCAAAAAGCTCGGCAGAGTTTTCGCTCGCGTGCGCGCGTGATCGCGCCGCTCCAGCAACGCCTGAGCCAGCTTGAGCGCAATCGCCGCGCCGCAAAGCGACTTTTCCGGATAGTGGCATCCGGGCTGATTGGGATTGAGAATGGCCAGCGCCACAGGCATTGCGTCGCCGGCCTCGGGCAGGTGGTGATCGGTGATGATCAGATCCAGGCCGAGCCGCTGCGCCGTCTCCGCTTCGGCAAAGGCCCGCATGCCGGTGTCTACCGTGATGACCAGCCGCACGCCATCGGCGTAAGCCGTCTCCAGCACGCTCGATTGCAGGCCGTAGCCCTCCAGAAGCCGATGCGGCACATGAAAACGCGCCACGCCGCCCAGCATCTCAATCGCCGTCTTGAGCAGGACCACGGCAGTGGTGCCGTCCACGTCGTAATCACCGTAGAGCAGGATCGGCTCACGGGCGGCAATGGCCCGCTCAATTCGCTCCACAGCCGCCGCCATGCCCAGCATCTGCATCGGGTCGTGGAGGTGATCTGAATCGGGATTGAGAAAGGCGAATGCCTCGCTGGCATGAGTAATGCCGCGCGCGATCAACAACTCGGCCAGCACAAGAGGCAGACGAGCAGCTTTTGCCAGAGCCTCGGCGGCTTCGGGATGATGCTCTGCCAGAACCCAGCGCTGGCGCGGCAGATGAGAAGCTGGAACCGCGGCTTCCCTTGCCGGATTCGCGGCCGCGGCCGCCTGAGAGCCGTTCACCCGCTTATTCTTCCTCGTCGCCGTGTTCGTTGGCTTCGTCAATTACGATGTCGTGGAAGCTCTCGATATCTTCGAGCAGCGCTTGATAGCGCTCGTACCACTCAGTTGTGGTTTCGTGCAGAAAGACGAGCCCCTGGTAGACAAACCCAAGCTGAATGTAGCCCACCATGCCTGTGTACTTGCGCAGCCACTTGGCCTCAACCAGCTCCGAAACTTCCTCATCGGGAAAGTTCAGCTCGCCTGCTTCCTCGATAAGAGCATCCAGTTCCGCACGGTCCAGCGTCATGTCGCTGAAGATTACAAAAGGAGCGCCTGCGTGCTTGGCCATCTCCACAAAATCCTTCCATGCGTCGGGATTGTCTTTTCCCTCCCAGAGGATCGAGGGAATATCTTCGTTCACATATCCGGGAACGCGGCGTAAACCGTGACCTTCGATGAAGGCCACCATGTCGTCCTTAAGAGAATGGAGATCGTCTGTTCTCATAGCCAAGTCATCATTGTCGCAGATTCGGCCCGGCCGCAACGGCCTATTTTGTAAACATCGCGAGGCCTGCCAAAGGATTTACTCTGGAAGTAATCCGTATTCCGGAGCGATCTGCACGCAGGAGGCTTGTACCTTGCCCGCATTCGAGCGCCATGTCTTTGTTTGCCATAACTCCCGTCCAGCCGGGGCGCCCCGGCCCTCCTGCACCGTTGACGGAAAGAGCTATCTGCACGCACGACTACAGCAGCTGGCAAAGGAAGCGGGTCTCGGCGCCAGCATTCGCATTAACAAGTCCGGCTGCCTCGATCAATGCGAGCACGGCCCGATGATGGTGGTCTACCCCGAA
>JAJZNH010000047.1 GCA_021811745.1 Acidobacteriota bacterium | reverse complement strand
CGGAGCCGTCCTTGCGAAGGCGGCGCGTGACAAAGACCTTGGGAAAGCGGTCGGCCAGCGTGAGCTTCACGTAGGGATAGGTCTTGTCGTCGCGCAGCAGGATGTTGAAGCGCGGCTTGCGCTGCTTGATCAGATTGTTTTCGAGCGCCAGGGCCTCGTGCTCGTTGGCGACGAGGATGTAGTCGATATCCACGGCCTCGCGCATCAGCGAGCCGGTCTTGGCGTTGGCCCGCGACGCCTCCAGCAGGTAGGACCGCACCCGCGAGCGCAGGTTCTTGGCCTTGCCCACGTAGATGATTTCGCCCTCGGCGTTCTTGTACAGGTACACGCCGGGCTGGGTGGGTAACGTGCGGATTTTTTCGTCGAGGTCCATGGAGTGGACGGGCGCGGGGTGCGCCATTTCCCTAGGATACGGGGAAGTGTGGGACGAGGACCAGGAAACCGGGAACGGGGATGGATCTGGTTTCGCGAGGATGGCGCTCCCCGGCATCCTGATAGGTCCATTTCTGAAAGGCCGCTGAAAAGCGGCTCGTGGCTGAACATGCGGCCACCTCGGGAAGGCAGCCCAATCTTACCAAAAGCATGTAAAAACTACGGGTCCGGGAAGGCTCGCGAGAGCCGTGAAAATCTCCTACAAGTTGTTGAAGATAAATTGGTTGCTTTCTGAAAATTCGATTGGCACGGTAGATGCCTCATTTGCGGTCGAAAGATGAGGCCTCACTGCACGCTGGACCGGGCCGAGGCCGGGAGGATTAAGAGCAATGACCATGCATCGTTTCGGATTCGCCATTACGGCTGCGGCCCTGACGGTCTTTGGGGTCTCGGGCTGCGCCACCAAGAATTACGTGAAAAACCAGACCGCTCCGCTGGTGGAGCACACTGGTCAGTTGGACCAGAAGACGGAAGCGAACAGCCGCCGTATCCAGGATGTGGATCAGCGTGCGCAGGCCGGGATCAGCAAGGCGCAGCAGTCGGCGGAGCAGGCCACGCAAAACGCGCAGAATGCCGGCCAGCAGGCAAACCAGGCCGACATGGCGGCGAACGACGTGGCCCATCGCGCCGACTCGCTGGACCAGGTGGTGAAGGGCCTGGACAACTACAAGCAGGTTGCAGATGTTTCGGTGACCTTCGGGTTCAACAAGTCCGTCCTGACCGAGGCCGACAAGCAGCAACTGGATGACTTCGTCAACCAAGTCAAAGCGGCCCAGAATTACATTCTGGAAGTGACCGGCGGAACGGATACCACCGGCCCCGCGCAGTACAACTATCAACTGAGCAACCGCCGCGCGGATGCGGTGGTGCAGTACCTGGCGGCCAAGTACAACATCCCGCCCCACCGGTTCTACCTGATCGGTGTGGGCAAGGACCAGCAGGTTGCGCCCGACAACACGCGGGCCGGCCGCGCAAAGAACCGCCGGGTGGAAGTGCAGTTGCTCTCGAACATGAGCAACCGGCAGCAACAGTCCTCACCGGCGGCCGGCAGCCCCAACGGGCAATAAGCGGGGCACGCCGCCCGAAGCAGGATCCCCCGGCTGTACATCCGCACGTGCAAGAGAAAGGGCAGATCCCAACCCGGATCTGCCCTTTTGCGTTCCCCCTTCGGGGCGACCGCCGCGGCGAGCGGCCTACTGCGGCTCTTCCGATTCTCCCGGGAGGCTCTCGAGCACCTCGCGTGCCTGGGCGGAGCTCTGCTCGGCCACCAGGATTTTGGAGACCGGGCTGAGAATCGGGGTGAACCCGAATTCGGGAGAGGACGGGGCGCTCAAGGCAAACGGAATGCCGGCATCTTCGAGGGTCGCCTGGGCCAGTTCCAGCAGCACCGGATTGTCCGTCTCAAAGACCATCGCCAATTGCAGATCCGGATTGGGCTTCTCCATTCGGGTTTTCCCCGGCGGCGGGCTGCGGCCGCCCGATAATTCCAGCGCTGGCGCACGCAGCGCCTTTGCTTCCCACCTTTTCGCGATGAAGAGGACGAGCCAGCCACGCCGCCAGCTCGCCGACTTGCCGGATCTCTACTTTTCTTGAAGTCCCAGCGCCTCTAGGATCGCATGATCCACCTCGGCGGGTTGGCCGTCAAGCTTGTGGACGACGCCGAAACCGCCGCGATAGTCCCACATGGCCCATCCGATGCCATCGGCCTCGAAAGCGGTGCGCACATCGCGGATCCAATTAGCGCGCGACACCGGATCGGTGTGTTCGCGGTAGGCGCCGAACTCGTCGCAGATGAGCGGCACGTTATGTTCGTGTCCCCACGCCGCGGACTCGTCGATCAGGGCGCGGATGTGCTGGCCGTCCCAGTGGTCGAGCCAGTAGTTTTCGAAGGCATAGCGATCGACGAGGTCCGGGACCTGCTGCACCGACTCCTGCATGGAAGACTCGGCAGGCGGGTAGGGAATGTTGTGGGTATAACTCCACCAGGGCAGGCCCCAGGCCGCGCCCTGGTGGGTGAACTCGTGGGGCTCGTAGAAGTGGAAGTTGTAGATTATGTTTCCATCTGCAAGTGGTTGCAGCCGTAAAAGATCTGGAATGTCAGAGAAGTTGGAGCCGGTGGCGATGAGGGTGTTCTGCGGCGCGGCTTCGCGAATGGCGCCGGCCAGGCGCTCCTGGATGCCCTGCCAGCGATAGCGGTCGTTCACCTCGGGCTCGTTGAGAATCTCAAAGAAGACCATGTCGGGATCGTGCGTGGCGTAGTGCGCGGCCAGTTGACGCCACAGCATGGTGAATTCATCCACGGCGTTATTGTCGGTGCGCAACCGCAGGTTGAATTCCTCAGAGGGATGAATGTCGATGAGAACGGCGAGATGGTTGGCGAGGATGGTGTCGACAGCGCGGTCCAGGCGGGGGAGAAAGTCAGCCGTGGGGCCCGGGTACCCGTGCAGCGAGGCTTCCAGGGGCGCTGGATCGATGCTCAGGCGCACGTGATCGAAGCCCATGCGGGCGATGAGGGCAATGTCCTGAGCGTCAGTGTACCGGTTGGTATGCGCGGCGGAGTAGTCGCGCGATTGCGCGAACCATCCCGAAACATTGATGCCATGGCGCAGATGCTGCGCGCGGGCAAAGGCGGTTTGGACGCCGGCGGCGCGGTCGGGAGCGTGCTCCTGCGCGGCGGCGGAGAGCGTACAGGCGGAGAGAAGCAGGGCGAAAAAAGGAACAAGAAAGCCGGAGCGGATCGACACGGCACATTCCTCCATTGGTTTGGAATCCGGTCCCCACGATACCACGAGCGAGGCGGGTTTCCGCCGGGCTGGCGACGCTGGGTCGCGTTGCGCGGCCACGCGTTC
>JAJZNH010000389.1 GCA_021811745.1 Acidobacteriota bacterium | reverse complement strand
CAGGTAGGTTTTGGACGTCTCCCAGATCAGCTGCGACATCTCCAACATCGATCGATGCGCGGGCAGACCCTTCAGATGAACGTACATGAACAGGCCGAAGAGCATGCCCAAAATGCAAAAGAGAGGCCCGTACATGAGCAGGCTGTGCCCGTTGATGCCGGCTGGCCCGAAGAAATGGACCTGCGTCAAATCGGGGAGCTTCAGATTGGCTTCGCCTCCGGCCTGTTCCGCGGGCGCCGCAAACGCCGCGCCTTGGCCAAGCAGGATCAGCGTGGCGATGGCACCGGCAAATCTCTCCCAGCGCCACGGGAATAAATTACTCTTCATTCGCCCTCCTATGCCTGCTTGCCGGCTTTGGGCGGAAATCTGCTGTATTGCCGGCGTTCCGGTTTCCGATCGCAGGCCTTGCCGCGCGAATAACCGAGCCACAAAAAGCGAGAGCACGCCCCCGCCCACAAAGAAACACACCCAATCCCGCACTATCACAAATCCTCCCGACTTGAGCTATAAAGCCGAATCACGAACGCACCCAAAACGCGACCTCTGAAAGACCGGGGAAATTGTCACGGGAAGGCTATCACCCGCATTGCCTGCTGTCGAGTGACTACAATCACAAGATTTTCTGTGCAGGCCCTTCAATCCGGGTGCCTGCTCTGCCGTGGAACCGTGTACAGTACAGCCGTAGGGTATGAATACGAAGACTTCCGCACTTCTTACGCCGCGAGAGGCGGCCCAAAAACTCGGCATGAGCTATCCCGCGCTCAAACACTGGATTCTGGCGGGACGCATCCGCACGGTGAAAACCCCCGGCGGCCATCACCGCATTCCCGCCGACGCGCTGGATGAATTCCTGGCAGCTCCGGCGGGTCACCCCGCTCCAGCCGCCATCAGCGGGCGCAACCAACTGTTGGGCTCGGTGGTGGAAGTCACCGTGGAGGGGCTGCTTGCCAAGGTCGTGCTCGCCGTCGGCAATCAGCGGGTAACCTCCATCATTACCGCCGACGCGGTACGGGAGCTGGGATTGAAGCCCGGCGTGCAGGCCATCGCCCTGATCAAGGCCACGGAAGTCATGATTATCCGGCCGTAAAGGCAGCAACCAGCGAACAGGGATCAGGAATGATTTCGGGCTGTGGATATTTTTGCGCAATTTTCTTCTATTTTGGATGCTTAATTAGATAAAATTCGCCTTGAATCGTATTGATTCGAGGAGATCGTTGTTGAGGTTCCCGGTACCAGTTCTTCCCCTCCTTGTCTTCCTTGCCGGTTACGCTGCCACGGCTGCTCAGAGTGCAGGGCCGGGTGTAGGCTGGGCCGGCCGCTGGCTGGAGCGCGTTGCCGCCACCCAGGCCGAGCAGCCCCACTGGATGACTCCGCTCGTTGCCGTCACTCCCCGGCTCGAGCAGGAGTTCCGGTGCGATGTCACCCACGAGGCGACCCCCTCCGGCAACGTGACCAATGTGGATAATGGCAAGGGACTGGAGGTGATTCCCAGCCGGCACACTGAAATGCTGATCAACCTGCCCCCTTATCTGCTCCACCAGAACCCCGGCGCGATGAATGGGCCGGGCGACGCGTCCTTCATGATGAAATACCGCTTTCTGGCGCGCAATGAGGAGCACGGTAACGGCATCCTCACCGGTTTTCTGTCCGGCAGCGTTCCTACCGGCACCTATACGAATGGTTCCGTGAGCGCTACCGTTACGCCTACCCTGGCGGCGGGCAAGGGATGGGGCAACTTCGATGTGCAATCGACGCTGGGCGGCGCACTGCCGGTCGACAGCGTGCATACTCTGGGGCGCACCATCCTTTCCAACACCGCGTTTCAATACCATCCCCTCGCGTGGCTGTGGCCGGAGGCGGAGATTAACTCGGCCATTTGGGAAGGCGGGACGAACGACGGCAAGAAGCAGACCTTCGTGATGCCGGGGTTGATCTTTGGCCGGTTTGCAATCCATCACCGGATTGCGCTGGTGGCCGGAGCCGGTTTCCAGACGGCGGTAACCCATTACCACCAGTACAACCATGCCTTCATTGCAACGGTCAGGATGCCGTTTTGAGAGAGCAGAGAAAAGAGAGCAGGGAACAGGGATTGGCCGGGCTGGGTGCTCGTCCTTCGCTCCGACTTTCTTGAGCCGATCGATCCTGATGTGATCGACGCTGCGATTTCAATCTTCTGCGAGCGTGGTTCCGTGCTGCCTTGGCGGGGCTCGTGTCCGCCTTTCTGCATTCATGTTTTGGATGACAGCGCCGATGAAGCCTTTGTCGGCGTGGAAGTTTTATCCGGAGCACGGAGGCAAGAAGGGTGAGACCGATGCAGGAAACCTCGCAGTACCAGGGAGCACACCCGTCAGTGCATTCGCATCAGGCTCCTGGCCAGGGGCTTTCGCTCGCGGGTGCGGATGACGCACTCGCCGCGCGGGTGGTTGGCGTAAGCGCCGTCTGGCGCAAGCTGTTGATGCAGGCGGAGATGGCCGCGCTGCACGTCCGGGTGGCGGCCATCGAAGGCGAGTACGGCTCCGGAAAGCATACGCTGGCGCGTTATCTCTTCGGCCGCTCGTCGCTGGCGCGGGTTTCCTTTCAGAAGCGCGATGCACGTGAATGGTTGGCGACCGACGGCGATCCAGCTGCGATTTCCGGCTTCCTCTATTTGGACCGCGTGGATCTGTTGGGCCAGCCCGGGCAGGGATTGCTGCTGGGCGTGCTCAAGGCTTTGCAGGACCGTCCGCCTGGCCGCGCCGTGGTGCTGGCCTCGTCGCAGGGTCCGCTGCGGGAGATGGCCGCGCACGGAGACTTCTTGCCCGATCTGGCCTACCGGCTGACGGCGCTTCGCTTCGTAATTCCGCCTTTGCGCGAGCGGCGGGAGGACATTGCTCCGCTGGCTCAGCATCTGCTGGATGGCCTTTGCATGCGGTATCAGCAGCATCCCGTCGCGCTCGGCTCAGGGGCGCTGTCCCGGCTCCTGCAGCACAACTGGCCGGGCAATGTGCGCGAGCTGGCCGGCGTGCTTGAAAGCGCGCTGCTCGAAGCGGAAAATGGCATGATCCGCGCGGAATCCCTTGTCTTGTCAAACGGGGCCGATGCCCGGCCGGAGCCGCATTCAGCCGCTCCGTCTGTCAATCTCTCTCTGGATGCGGTCATTCGCCGCCATGTGCAATACGTGCTTGACCTGAATCGTGGCAACAAGCTGCGCGCCGCACGCCAGCTTCATATCAGCCGTTCCACCCTTTACCGCGTTCTGGGCAATAGCGCGTTGCTGGCGTATTGAGCGCGACCGACGGCGGACGGACTCGCA
>JAJZNH010000948.1 GCA_021811745.1 Acidobacteriota bacterium | reverse complement strand
GTTTGTACCAGCGCCTCCGATGATGCCCCCGCCGCCCAACGCCTGGAACGAGCTGATGTGGGCACGGGAATATCCGCTGGCATCGTTCGAGATGAGTTTTCTTCTACCGCACCTTCTTAAAGAACGCAGAGGCAAGCTGGCCGTGTACTTCAGCCGCGCGTACAACCCGGTCTGGACAAACCCGGACGGCATGAGCTGGATCGAGGTCCTCACCGATGAAAGCAAGGTGGAACGGCACGCGTGCCTGACTCCGACGTGGAGCGAGACTGCATGGTTCGCCGATTACGTCCTTCCCATGGGGCATGCCTCGGAACGGCACGACCTGATGAGCCAGGAGACGCAGGCGGGACGATGGATTGGCTTCCGCCAGCCAGTGCTACGCGTCGAGTTGGAGCGCCAAGGCAAGAAATTTAATTCCACCTATGAGGCGCATCGCGAAGCAGGACTGGGCGAGGTCTGGGAAGAGGACGAGTTCTGGATCGAGCTGTCCTGGCGCATTGATCCGGACGGAAAGCTGGGCATCCGCAAGTACTTCGAATCGCCTTACCGCCCAGGCGAGAAACTCGCCATTGATGAATATTACCGGTGGATCTTCGAAAACAGCGTGCCGGGTCTTCCTGAAGCTGCCAAAGCCGAGGGGCTCACGCCGCTTGAATACATGCGGAAATATGGTGCGTTTGAGATCGAAGGCAACTGCTACGGCTTGCATGCGACGGAGCTGACCTCCGCCGAATTGGCCGGCAGCGCCACCGATTCCGACACTTCGGTGATCAGCAAGAATGGCACGCCGATTGGCGTTGCCGTCGAAGGCAAGCCTTATCGAGGTTTTCCAACCCCTTCGCGCAAGCTCGAGTTCTATTCCAGGACCCTGAAGGATTGGAAGTGGCCGGAGTACACGGTTCCGACCTACATCAAGAGCCACGTCCATCGCGACAACATCAACTTCGAGCGGAATGAAATGCTGCTGCTGCCGACATTCCGCCTGCCCACGCTCATTCACAGCCGTACCGGGAATGCCAAGTGGCTCTACGAAATCTCTCATATCAACCCCGTGTGGATGCACTCGGCCGACGCCAACCGTCTGGGAGTTGCGAGCGGCGACCTGGTGAAAGTTGAGACTGCGATCGGATACTTCATCGACAAGATCTGGGTGACCGAAGCGATCCGCCCCGGTGTGATCGCCTGCTCGCATCACCTGGGCCGCTGGCGCCTGCAGGAAAACTCAGGCGGCGGGCACTGGTCGACGGCGCTTGTCGATCTGACCCAGAGTCGTCCCGGCGAGTGGAAGATGCGCCAGGTGCATGGGATTCGCCCATTCTCAAGCAGCGACCGCGATAGCGCCCGCATTCCCTGGGAGGATCCGGGCGTGCATCAGAATCTGGTCTTTCCCGTGCAGCCCGATCCGGTCAGCGGACAGCATTGCTGGCATCAGAAAGTGACCGTCACTCGCGCCACGGAGCAGGACCACTACGGAGATGTCTTCATCGATACAGAGAAGGCGCACGAGGAGTACCGGCGATGGCTGCAATTGACGCGGCCCGCTCCCGGGCCGGACAATTTGCGGCGCCCGCCCTGGATGATCCGTGTCTACCGCCCGCGGCCCGAAGCATTCCGGTTTAGCGGCTGAGTTGATAGGGTGGTTGGTATGCGCCGCCTGCTCACCATGATTGTCCTGCTGATCGCCGCCGTGCAGCCGCTTTGGGGCGGCGATCTTCAGGCTGGCGCCGCACAATCGGCCATCACGCCTGCGCTGTCTGCCCGGCATCCGGTCTATCTCGCCGGTTTCGGCCACAACCGCATCGCAACCGGCATCCACGATAATCTCTATGCGCGCTGCCTCGCCCTCGACATCGCCCGCCAGAAGCTCGTCCTCTGTTCGGTCGATCTGATCGGCTTGTTCTACGACGACGTGCTTACGATCCGGCGCGAATTTGCTCGCTCGACGCCGTCGCCGGCCCTTCTCATCGTGGCTGCAACGCACACCCACGCCGGACCCGACACGCTCGGCCTCTACGGTCCCAAACCGCTTGAGTCAGGAACCGACCCCGGCTATCTGGCCTGGGTCGACCAACGCGTCGCTGCCACCGCCGTTGTAGCCGTGCGCCATCTGCAGCCGGCTACGCTGGAACTCGCGCGCGACGATTATCCGCTGCTCGGTTTGCTCCAGGGAGTGGACCGGCCCCCCATCGTGAAAGATCCGTTCCTTTTCGTGATGCGCCTGGTTGCGCTCTCCAACCGGCAAACCATCGCCACCGTGGTCAATTGGAGCGACCACCCCGAGGTTCTCAGCCGCAAAAACACCGAAATCACCTCCGATTACCCGCATTGGGTTCGTGACTATCTCGAAAGCCGCCTCGGCGGCACGGCCATTTTCTTTTCCGGCTCTATCGGCAAGGTATCGCCGCTCGGTCAGGTCTCGCTCGTTGATCCGGATACGGGCAAGATTGCCGAAGACGGAACCTGGCGTAAAGCGGAACTATTGGGAACTGAGATCGGACGCCTCGCTCAGCGCGCGCTCGCCAGCGCCAGGCCCGTGAACATCGGCTCGCTCTCTATCCAGAGCCGTACCGTCTTCGTGCCGCTCGACAACCCAATCTTCCGCGCCGCCATAGCCGCGGGCGTCTTCGCGAAACGCAGGCCTCTCTACACCAACGGCAAAATCGATCCGGCTACGGAAATGCGCGATCTGCCCGGCCTGGGGCGTGTGAAGTATGCGATGGGCCGCGACATTCAAACCGAGGTTGACTACATTCAATTGCGCTCAGCCGGCGCCACAGTCGCCGGAATCGTCACCGTTCCCGGAGAAATCTATCCTGAACTGGTCAATGGCGGCATCGCGCGCTATGCCGGAGCCGACTTCCCTTCCGCGCCGTTCGAGCCGGTGCTGCGCGAACACCTCAAGTCGAACTATCAATTCATCCTCGGCCTGGGAAACGACGAGATCGGCTACCTCATCCCCAAAGCCGAGTGGGACAAGAATCCTCCATGGCTCCAGAACGCTCCTGTCCCCTGGTATGGCGAAATCAACTCAGCCGGTCCGGACGCCGCCGGCCAGGTCCTGCGCGCGCTGGTTGCCCTGGTCGATCATTGATGCGTGTCTACTGAAATAAGTAACAGCTTCTATGAACCACGTTCGCTCTGAGTCGATCTGCCTTCAGGGTTCGGCGTTTCCGCCGGCTCTTCGGCCTTCCGGTACTCACTCAGCGCATCGTGCAGCCTGCCGAAGATGCGCGACTGCGGAATACACTCCGCCAGATGGTGCCGGTTAAAATCCGCCAGAGTGTCTGGTGGCAT
>JAJZNH010000619.1 GCA_021811745.1 Acidobacteriota bacterium | reverse complement strand
AGTCACGCCACAAACCGGGTCTTGACTCGAAAATCTCAACATCTTGAGCCTACTGTATTAAGGCAGCTACCCAACTTCCCAGAATTTGTCTCGGTTCCTGGGTGCCGTGTGCCAAGTGCACTTGCTTGAGCACCTTTTTGCTCTGAGCTCCCGCAGCCGGTCCTTGGCTGAAAGCCACGGTTGGGGTGGCCGTACCAGCAAAGACTGTCCACTCCCTCGCCGCTCACGCCTTCGGCTTTTAAATAATTTTGATTCTGAGGTTTGCAGAACTATTGAGACGTGCCCTCAGGCTCTGTTTTCCCCGAGGGGTTTCACGATTCCATCGCCTCAGCAGACCAGATCTCGCTCGGGATCAGGCGGTTCCGGAAAGATTGACAAAAAACGGCAATTTTGCGGCTTCCCCTTGCCAACCTTTGGCCCTGGCATGCATCCTAATAAATAATAAGCAGAGGCTTCCCCGAATTACTTCCTACCGAAGAAAGGAAACTATCCCATTCTGAGGGTCCTGATGGACCTCTTCTCAATTACCCCCCTGGATTCCCTCCAATCATAGCCTCTCGAGCGGGCCTACCGGAAGGTAGGCCCATTGCTTTGTGTCGCCAGGCCGTTTGGCGTCTCAAATTTGGAACGGGAGGGCAGGTAGAATCGACGATGAGATGCGATCCGCTGCCAGATCCAAAGATCCTATCAGCCAAATGGTGAAGCACCTCGACGCTCTTTTCCTGGCCGCTGGCCTGGAGCGCAGCACGCACCGCAACTCTCTCCCAACCAAGCACTTCCGACGTCCGGAACGCTTAGCCTCTGCCGCCAGTGAGAGACTCCTCCGCCCGGCGAGCGCCGCGCGGGCCGCCGCCAACGGAGCTATCTGGCTGCCCGTCCCCGGTTGGGGAAGATTTCCATGGCTTTGGCACGGATTCAGTACGCGCCAGGGCGGCTTGAGCGGGGCTTACCGCATTGGAGACACTCTGGGCGAGTTGAATCTTGGATTTTCGGCCGCGGACGAACGGGAGACGGTGCTGCGCAACCGCCAGCTGCTGGCTGAAGCCACCAGCGGCGATCCCTCCACGCCCCTCGTTACCGTTCGCCAATTTCATTCGAACCTGGTTGTGCATGCCCGTGTGCCGGAAACCGCCGCCGAACGCCCGTTGAAGGCGGACGGCCTCTTTACCAATGAACCAGGCCTGCTGATCGCCGTACTCACAGCCGATTGCATTCCTGTCCTGGTCGCGGACCGCAGGCGCCGTGTGGTGGCGGCCTTTCACGCCGGTTGGCGAGGCACGCTCAAGCGCATTGTAGAAGCCGGCGTGGGGCGGATGCGACTGGAGTTTGGTTCCCAGCCGGAAGACCTTGTGGCCGCCATCGGCCCCGGAATCGGAGCTTGCTGCTACTCCGTCGGGGACGAGGTGCTTTCAGAGTTCGAGTCGCAGTTCGATTATGCCCAAGCACTCTTCCGCGAGGTTTTCTCATCCGATCCGGTGCGGATCAAATACCCTCTGCTGTTCTTGAACCAGCGGGCTCCAGGACATTCCGCTCCAAATTCAAGTCTCCACCTCGACCTGGTGGAGGCCAACCGCCGACAACTCTGCGCCGCTGGCGTGAGCCCCAGCGCCATCAAAGTGGTAGGCGGCTGCACAAGCTGCCAGCCTGAGCTGTTCTTTTCACACCGCGCCTCCAAAGGTCATACCGGGCGCATGATGGCCGTGATTGGGATCCGGAGGCCGCCCAAAAGGGAGAGTCCGGAACGATGAGAAGGTGTTGCGCCGCGCGCCCACTCCGCGGCAGCGCCCTCTGCGGTGTTGATGACCGAAGCGGCCTAGGAGGCGCTTGCCGCCTCACCGGGATTGACCAAATCGCGCAGTTCCTTGGAGGGCTTGAAGTAGGGAACCTTTTTGGCTGGGACCTCCACGCGCTCGCCGGTTTTGGGGTTGCGGCCGATGCGTGGATTGCGCTGGCGGATGCGGAACGAGCCAAAACCGCGAATCTCGATCTTGTCCCCGCTTTGCAGGGCCGCGATCACGGAGTCGAAGATGGTTTCAACGATCACTTCACCGTCACGGCGGGTCAGGTCGCCGAGGCTGGTTACCTTCTCCACCAGGTCTGCCTTTGTCATATCCGTAACGCCTCCCGTACCAGCATAACCGGATTCTGCCCGCGAAGGGACGAAAATGCAAGTCCCGTCCAGGAATTTAGCCTTTGCACATCAGCGAGTTGGCCACGGAATCCTATCCGCCTCATCGAGTATGGCCAAGCCTCCGCGGTGCGATATGATGGCCTGGGCTCACGTCAGCGGAAGAATGTCTCCACCAGGAACTGAGCTTGGCCGGGCGACGACTTTTAGAATAATGCAGCACCCCAATTACAGCATCGTCATTCCGGCCTTTAACGAGAGCGGACGTATTCCCGCTACGCTGCAGTCGGTCCTAGAGTGTGTCCGCGGGCACGGGTGGACGGCGGAGGTCATTGTTGTCGATGACGGCTCGCGCGACCGAGCAGCCGAGGTGGTCCGCGAATTCGGCGCCGGAGCGCCGGAAGTCCGCGTCATCCAAAATTCCCGTAACCGCGGCAAGGGCTACAGTGTGCGCGCTGGCATGCTCCAGGCCCTCGGCGAGGTTGTGATGTTCACCGACGCGGACCTGTCGGCTCCCATCGAGGAGGCCGAAGGGTTGTTCGCAGCCATCCGGCAGGGCGCCGACATTGCCATCGGCTCGCGCTGGCTGGCGCGCAGCCGTCAAACGATTCGCCAACCTCTTTACCGGCAGTTCTTCGGCCGCTGCTTCAACGCCGTGACGCGCGCCGTCATGGGCCTGCCCTTTGCCGATACGCAATGCGGGTTCAAGGCCTTTACCCATGCCGCGGCCCAAGCCCTCTTCCAGCTCCAAACCATTGAACGTTGGGGGTTCGACCCCGAGATTCTCTTCATTGCTCGCAAGCGCGGTTACCGCGTCGCCGAAGTGCCTGTAAGCTGGGCCCACGACGAGCGCACCCAGATCAGCTATCTCACAGACGGCGTGCGCATGCTGGAAGATATCGCCATCGTGCGTTGGAACGCTCTCGTCGGCCGCTACGGCCGCAGGGTTGAGGATTTGGCCGTCCCAGGCGCGCACCGGTAGGCCCCTGCGAAATAGACGTCGCGCCCGCCGCTGCCTTGAAACTTATCCCGCGACCCCCGCGTCCATCACAAACAAATGCCTGTAGTGGGGTAGCTGCCTTAGTACAGTGACTACTGCCTGTTGTGTTTTTGTGTAGGCAGGACTGCTCTTGAGGGTCGGTAACGCGTAGGTTTCGTGACCACGGCG
>JAJZNH010000074.1 GCA_021811745.1 Acidobacteriota bacterium | reverse complement strand
CACCTTGGCCGCGTTCTCCGCGTTTTGGTTGAGCACGCGCACAATCTCCTCCACGGTCACCGCATCGTGACCCTCACGCCAGCAGTCGTAGTCAGTCACCATGGCCACCGTTGCGTAGCAGATCTCCGCCTCGCGCGCCAGCTTAGCCTCCTGCAGGTTGGTCATGCCGATCACGTCCGCGCCCCAGCTACGGTACAGGTTCGACTCCGCCTTGGTTGAGAACTGCGGGCCCTCCATGCAGACATAAGTTCCGCCCAGCTTGCCCGCGACGCCCGCCGCCGCACAGCCCTCGGCAGCGGCTTTGGACACCGTCGCGCAAACCGGGTCGCCGAAGGCCACGTGGCCTACAATCCCTTCGCCGAAGAAGGTCGCCACGCGATGATGTGTCCGATCAATAAACTGGTCCGGCATCACAAAATCCGTGGGCTTGTGCTCTTCCTTGAGCGAGCCCACCGCCGACATTGATAGAATCCGCTCCACGCCCAGCTTTTTGAAGGCGTAAATGTTGGCCCGGAAGTTCAGCTCCGATGGCAGGATGCGGTGCCCGCGCCCGTGCCGCGCCAGGAACGCCACCCTGCGGCCCTCCAGCTCGCCGAGCACAAACACCTCTGAAGGCGCACCGAACGGCGTCTCTACGCGCTCTTCATGAATGTTGGTAAACCCGGGCATCGAATACAGTCCGCTGCCCCCAATAATGCCAATCTCCGCCTGGGCCACTTGTTGCTCCTTATTCTTTAGGCAATTCGCTGTTCGCTCTCATCGATCGTTTGCATGGTCAAGTCTTCTGTCATCCTGAGCACAGGTCGCCATAGCTGCCGGAGCCGAAGCATCTACGGATACCTTTCATCCGCAAGCAGCACATCTATTGTGCAGCAAGCGATAGTTCTCACCTTTTCACATCTTGCGCGCTTCCACGAGCCTCGATAGCTAATCCCGCGACAAACTGTCAGCCACTGAAGGCCTTTTGCGCTCAGTCTGTCTGTTGATTAAGTAGCTTGATCGTCTCCATGAACACATCGCCGTCGATGGTCAAACTGTGTGCGCTGATCTTATCCATCGTGTCCTGTGCCGTGTGGTGATAGCTGTCGTTGGGGCCGTAGTCCATATCGATGACGTCGACCGAAGGCACGCCCCGCTCGACAAACGGCAGATGATCGTCCTCGACCTGAATCTCCGATTGAAAGAAGTACTTCTGGTCGCCGAGTTTCCTGGCCGCTTCGCCGACCAGCGTAACCAGCCAAGGAGTGGAGTTCAAGTCGCGCTGAACATTCAGATCCTTGTCGCCGATCATGTCCGCCAGCAGGAAAGCTTTGATGCGCTTCAGCGTTCCGTCCCCGTCCCATTCAGCGGCCAGATGCCGGCTTCCGTAGGTCGAGTCGGAATTGGTCCAGTTGGGGGTAATCGACTCTTCGCCGTCGAAGAACACCAACCATACCGAGTAACCGTCCAGCTTCTTGGCCGGCGACCGCCCCATCTGCGCGCGCAACTCATCGCCGATAGCCATCAGCAAACCTGTCGTCGAGCCTCCGTCGTTGGCGCCCACATAGTGGATATTGCGGAGCCAGTAGTTGGTCTCGTAGTGGGTGGCCAGCACAATCACGCCTTTCTTTGTACCCGGATAACGCACGATGAAGTTGCACATGGCCACCGGGCCGATGGGCGTGTCGGCGATGAACTTGTCCTGTTGGAGGCTATCGTGATCGCGCACGAAGTGGTCGCGGATGAATGCTTCGGCCTTGGCGTGTCCCTGGCTGGTAGGCCAGCGCGGCCCAATGGCCACGAACTCACGTGTGTATTCGAGCGCCCGCGCCCCGTCAAAATGCTGCTGGGCCTCCATCGCGAGCGGCGCCAGAAAAAGTAATGCTACCGCAACCCTCCTCGAAATCCGGGGCCCCCACGGACAGGTCTTCGTCCGTGAGGTCAAAATCCGGGGAAAAGAAATCATGAAGACGTGACCTCCTTGGCCTTCCGGCTCTTCGGATGCACCCACCACGCCACACCGATCCCGATCAGGTAGAGCCCCAACATAGGAAGCGCATAAATACACATCGTCCACGGGTCGGGGCTGGGCGTAATGATGGCCGCCACAATAAACACCGCCAGAATCGCGTAACGAATGTTGCTCCACAGAAACTTCGGGCTCACAATGCCGAACAGCGCCAGGAAAAAGATCAGGATCGGCATCTCGAAGCTGATGCCCAGGCCCAGAATGACCGACAAAAAGAATCCCGTGTAGTCCTCAATGCTGATCATGGGCGTGAAATTATGCCCGAAATCGACCACCAGAATCTTGATGGCTGCCGGCAGCACCCAGAAGTAGCCGAATGCCGCGCCAGTAAGAAACAGGCCCACCGTAGCCCCCATAAAGGGCACCACAAACCGCTGTTCCTTTTTGTAGAGTCCCGGCGCGATGAACAGCCACACTTGGTAGAGGACAAACGGCGAGGCCAGAATGGCGCCCGCGACCAGCGAGGCCTGCAGGTACAGATTGAGCGCATCCATGGGATGCGTGAACATCAATGTTTTACCGATGTGGATCAGCGGCGCCTGAAATAGCTCCACGATGCGGTCGTGAAACGCCCACGCCACGCCAAAGCCGAGCGCCAGATAGATCGCCGAGTGGACGATGCGCTTGCGCAGCTCCTCCAGGTGCTCCATCAGGCTCATACCCGGGAGCTCCGCGCGCTCCGCCACTACTGCCCGCGCCTTACTTACTGCTTCTGCTGGATCAACCATCTCCGGATCAACCATGGGGGCCTGCCGGCTTGGTCACCGCGCCGGCCACTGCCGCTGTGGACTCTTTCCCCTCAGGGCTCTCCTCCGCGCCGGTAACGCCCGTGCCGGTTGCCTCCATGCCAGAGCCATCACTCGTCGCCAGATCCGTGGCCTCGCCGCCTGCGAGCGCCGGCTCTTGAGCCATTGAGGCCTCCTTGCGCACGCTGCCCGGCCGCTCTGCGGCAACCGGTTCACCGGTTGCGGGCGGCTGCACGCGCAATTCAGTCTCCTCGCTCCGCGTTACTTGCTCCTCCGGCTCGTCGTAGCTACCTCCGTAGCCGTCATAAGGATACGATCTCCCGGTATACGATTCCTCAAAGCCAGTCGTCTCGCTTGTGGCTGGCAACGCATATTGAGCTTGGTCAGCGGCATCCGCCGGCACAGGCTCTTGGGTCTGTTGCGCCAATTGCCGCTGCCGTTCCTCTTCCTGCTTGCGCCGGTCCGCTTCTTCGGCCAGGCGCAGTTCCTCTTCCATCTGAAACTTGAAATCGTTCGAGGCCTTACGGAACTCGTACATCAGCTT
>JAJZNH010000705.1 GCA_021811745.1 Acidobacteriota bacterium | reverse complement strand
GCCATTGCCCATGCCAGTGATGCCCAGTTCGCTGATGGGCGTGTTTCGCACGCGGCCTGGGAAGAGCTGGCTCAGATCGCGGGTAACCTTAAAGGCACCGCCGTATGGCCCTTCGATATCCTCGCCGATGAGCAGAACGTCATCATCACGCTCGAGAGCCGCGCGCAGACCCGCGTAAATGCGGTTTACGACGCGCTCGCCGCCCTTGAACCCCGTGGCCTGCCATGTAATCGGGGGCTCTGCGTCATTTTCGTTTTCGATGCTACCAAAGGGTGAGCTTTCCGCATCATCGACGTAAGCATCAAGGCGCGCCAGAAGATCCATTTCGATGCGGCTCATGACGTCGGGCTGCTGCAACTTTGCCAGATGCAGTAAATCTCGCTGACGATAGGACTCTACCTCGGCGGGATCGCGATTGTCATCGCTCTTGGAGTGCGCCATGAGGCGGTAAGTGTCGTCGCGGAGGAAGAGGGGGCGGGTCTCGCCGCGGACGTAGCCGACCGCCTCTCGCACGGTCTCGATGAGGTTTGCGGGGTCCCAGCTATCGGCACGGAGGGTGCGGATGCCGAAGGCCTCGGCGCGTGCCTCAATAGAGCCGCTTAGTGTCTGTACCTGGGAAGTGCTTTGCGCGTATAGATTGTTTTCGAGCAGCACCAGGAGGGGCAGGCTCCAGATGGAGGCGAGATTCAAGCTCTCATAAAGAACACCCTCGCCCAGCGTACCGTCGCCTATGCAGACCACGGAGATGTCGTCCGAGCCGCGGAGCTTCTTGGCGAGGGCGATGCCGGCGGCGACGGGTACAATCCCGCCCTGGATACCGTTGCTGAAGACATTGCCGTGGCAGATATGCTGGCTGCCGCCGCGTCCGCGGCATATGCCGGCCTCGCGACCCATGATCTCGGCGAAAAGGCCGGTGTAATTGCCGGTGCGAGCCAGGTAATGGCCGTGGCAGCGATGATTGCTGAAAAGAGTATCGGCCGGGCGGAGATGCTCAGCAAGAGCTACACCGGTCCACTCCTGCCCGATACAGGTGTGGACGGTTCCAAAGCGCCGGCCTTCGCTGAATAGCTTTAAAAGACGCTCCTCGAAGAGACGAATCCCGAGCGCCTTTTCAAGAAGGCGCTCCTCGGGTAGGGCGCGGTTGCCAAGAGGCAAAGAGGTCGATTGCAACATAGGTAGAGGCTCCCCGACGATCGAGCGGATTTCTGTGAACATTGCGCAGGATCAGTGCTTTCCGTTGGCCGCGTTGCCTTTGCCTTGGATGCCGTCGAAACGCGATCTCGATATTATGATATGCGGGCCTGCAGAGGGAATGGATGAGAAGCACAATTTTCCCGGGAACGATCGTTGACGGCTGTATGGAAGCCGAGCATCGCTGCGATCGCCGGGGCCCACGAGGAGCAGCGCGAAACGTTGGCGAGGGTCAGCGGCCGCGCGGGTCGCCGGTGGGGAGGAAGGCGAGGCCGGAAACTGGAGATCCGGAGGCGAGCACGTTTCTGGCCTGCTGCGGGTTGGGGCCGCTGCGCGCTTCGGCCGACCGGAGGATCTGCAGTGCAGTCGCCGGCGGCGTTCCATCGGGGAGGCGGAAGATCCAGGGAACGCCGGCTGAAGTGAGAGTTTTGTCGTTGGAAATGGCAACGACCGGGACAAAGGATTTCAGCGCGAGCTGCTCCGAGAGGTGAGCGGCGTTGCGATCGAGGGCGATGACAGCGAAGGCGTGCTCGTCCCAGAGGGCGTGGACGAGCTGGGTGGAAGCGGCGCCCCACTGCTGGTCGCTGTTGACGGGCAGGAGAAGCCAGGGACGGCCGTCGTTCGATGCGCGCGCCAACTGCGACCGGAAAGCGGGAGATCGAGCGAGTCGATTGGCCTGCGGGCCGAAGAGCACGACGTGGATGGCCCCGGGCGGGAGATTGGGACGCGAGGGACCGTGGTAAGAAACATCGGTGGCTGCGATGCGCGCGTAGGGCGGTTGCGGAGCGGCGGATTGCGTTGCCCGCGGTTCTTCTTCCATGGGAGCGAGGCGATAGGCGATGGCATCGCCGTGGACGGTGCCGATGTACATGGGCGAAGTGTTTTTCTCGTTGGGATCGAAGACCATGTGCCCGGTCACGCCGTCATAGCGGAGCGTGTCATCGAGCGCGTCCTGAATGCGGACGCGGTTGAGGCCGGCCTTGCAGATGGCATCCAGCAGAATGTTCGTGGCGTCGTAGCTAAGTGAGGCGAACTGATCCGGTGGCTCGCGGAAGCGGGTTTCAAAGCGGCGGTTGAAATCGAGCCAGCGCGGGTCGTTGCGGGTGGGGTCGTAAGGAAAGACAGCTTCGAAGCCTTCGGCGGCGGGGCCGGCATTGGCAAGGAGATCGGGTCCGAGCGTGCGGGAAGAGCCGAAGACGCGCTGGTTCATACCCAGGGCGCGCATCTGCTTGAGGATGAGAGCGGCGGAAATTTCTCCGGTCCAGAGCACGATGGCGTCGGCGCGGGATTCCTGGATGACCCGCAACTGGCGGGTGAAATCGGTGGCGCCGGAAAGGAATTTCTGTTCAATGACGACGGGATGGCTCAGGCGCCGCGAAGCGTCGCGGAATTCGGGCACGCCCATTCGTCCGTATCGATTGTTCACGCGCAGAATGGCGACGCGCTTAAGGCCGAGTTCGGTGTAAATGCGGCGCGCCAGGGTGTAGCTCTGTACGCGGTCGTCCTGCAGAACAGTGAAAAACCAGGGGATGGAGGTTTCGGGGATGGTGGGATCGGTGGAGGCTGAGTTGACGATCGGGATTTCGGCTTTGAGCGCCACGCGGAGCGCGATATGGGTGGACTCGGAGCTGAAGGAGCCGAGGATGGCCCAATCCTTGTCGTCGTAGATCATTTTGACGGCTTCGTCGGAGGCGGCGCCCCAGATGGCGGGATCGGTGGGGCGGTCGCTGCCGGAGACAGCGCCTTCCTGCCAGTTGTTGTAGTCGTCGTGGATCATGAGGCGGAAGGGTTTGCCGCCATATCCGCCGTGGGCATTGGCTTCTTCGATTGCCAATTGCGCGCCGTGCAACATGCGCTGGCCGAAGTCGTGGTCGGGATCCTGCGGCAGGACCGGGCCGAGAAAGCCGATGCGGACCTCGGTGATGCCCTTGGGATCGGGCTGGTTGCGTCCGGGGCCGCTCCAGATTGTCGGTTGGGTGTAGTTGAGGGCATAGGGCGTGACGAACTTGGCGTAGGGGCGCATGTCCTCCGGCTCATTCGCATACGGCACCACGGTGCGAGCCGGCGGGGGGGCAGGCGGATGAGCGCCACATGCGCAGACGTGCGTG
>JAJZNH010000799.1 GCA_021811745.1 Acidobacteriota bacterium | reverse complement strand
CTGGTGCATACCACCGGAGGCTACGCCGTCCAGACCTACCTGACGACCAAGTATGTCTTCGACCTGCGCGACGATGACATCTACTGGTGCACCGCCGACATCGGCTGGGTAACAGGCCACTCCTACATCGTTTATGGTCCCCTGCAAAACGGAGCCACCGTGCTGATGTACGAGGGCGCGCCGAACTGGCCCGATTTCTCGCGTTTCTGGAAGATCATTGACGACCATCGCGTGACAATCTTCTACACCGCGCCCACGGCGATCCGCGCCTTTATCAAGTGGGGCAATGAGCACGTCGAGAAGCACAAGCTGGATTCTCTGCGCCTGCTGGGCACGGTGGGAGAGCCCATCAATCCGGAAGCCTGGATGTGGTACCGGGAAAAGATCGGCCACAACCGCTGCCCGATCGTGGATACCTGGTGGCAGACCGAGACCGGCTCCATTATGATCGCGCCGGTTCCCGGAGCGGTGGCAGCCAAGCCCGGCTCGGCGACGCGGCCCTTTTTCGGGATTGATGCTGCGGTCGTTACCCGCGAGGGAAAGCCGGTTCCAGCGGGTCACGGCGGCCTGCTGGTCGTTCGCAAGCCCTGGCCCTCGATGGCCCGCACCGTTTATGGCGATCCCGAGCGCTTCCGCACGACCTACTGGAGCGATGTCCCCGGCTGCTACTTTACCGGCGACGGCGCCCGGCAGGACGCTGACGGCTACTTCTGGCTCATGGGCCGCGTCGATGACGTCATCAATGTCAGCGGGCACCGCCTGGGCACCATGGAGGTCGAGTCAGCGCTGGTCGCCCATCCCAAGGTGGCTGAAGCTGCCGTCGTAGGCCGTCCCGATGATTTGAAAGGCCAGGCCATCGCCGCCTTTGTCTCGCTCGAAAGCGGACATCAGCCGAGCCCGGCGTTGAAGGATGAACTGCGCCAGTGGGTTGCCAAGGAGATCGGCGCTCTGGCCCGCCCCGACGACATCCGTTTCACTGAGGCGCTGCCCAAGACGCGCAGCGGCAAAATCATGCGCCGCCTGCTCAGAGATCTGGCCACCCACGGCGAGATCAAGGGTGACATCACCACGCTCGAAGACTTCACGGTGATCGCCAAGCTGCGGGAAGCAGAGGAAGGTTAACCAGGGCGCTCAATCCCGCCCGCGCGGGGCCGGATTCACTCCGGCCGTACAGAAACAGCGAGGTCCGCTTCGGCGGACCTCGCTTTGAATCGAACCAATCCTTGCTGTCTTTTCCCGCCCACTTCAGAAGCGATAGACCAATCCAATCGACGCGCGCAGATTCCAGTTCGTGTGAGGAGAGTAACCAAGCTGGTTCGTATTGTTCCTCACCGTAAAGGCCGCGCCAATCCAGTCACCGGAAGCGCGAAGGGCCCAGCGCGGTTTAAGGGTATAGTCCATCCCGACTCCCACGCCGCCTGCGAAGGAAATCGTCGGAGTCATATTTTCGCCGCCCGTATGTTCACCACCCATAAGTGCACGGAAATAGCCGCTCAGGGGACCATAGAGGACGGAGTGGACATCCATGCCGCCCAGGGCTGACATCACCACCGGCTTGCCCGGATTGCCGCCGCCAGCAAAGCCGGTCGGGTACTTATAGAAGTCCCCCAGGCCAACGATGCCAAGGTACTTCCAGTTGCGGCCGACGGATACCTTAAAACCCTGCAACCCGTAGCGCGACAGATTCACCTGATTCAACTGCGTATAGCCATAGCCCGCGAAAGCCTCGTACTTGTAAACGCGCGGCTTGGCCCCGGCGGGACCGGAGCCAGCGTCCGGAACAGCCTGACAGGTAGCCGCCAGGGGCATGAGCGCGGCCGGAACCACGGCCAAAATTGAAAGCAAGAACGTACTCTTCAACTTGAAACTCTCCTCAATACCTTGCCAGGGCTGCCTTGCCGCTCTCAGGGCTTTCCTCTTGAGCGGGCGCCGTGAGTGATTTCGGTACCCTCATAGACTATCGTCTTTACCCCTGTTCCACGAAGCGGTGTCAACGGACTTGTGCGGGAACCGGCTTGAAGGGCCGGCCAAATTTGCCGGAACGGCTTGTCACTCTGACGGAAATTCCTGTGGAAAGATAGCGGCAGATCATCCCGGACGAACCAATCGATCCTCGTTCCCAGCCCTCACCCGCGTTCTTCACCGAAGATGCCGGGAACAGCAGGCATCCGCACCGGCGCCACTGCCCCGGAATGACCAGCCACCGCTATTTCAGTGCCCCCAAGATCCGCCAGATTCATGCGCGAACGCAATCAATCACCCTGGGTTTAAATCGCAAGGGCTGCTCGTGAAGGAGACGTGCGCTGGCGCCGGAGATGTTGGTCCTCCCCGATGGCGACGTCGCATTCGCCCGTTCGAAATCCAATGGATCATGGTTACTGTACTGTCTGCGCCGTTGACAACGCCGGCGAGGCTGCCTGCGGCAGCGTGAACAGGAACCGGCTGCCCTTGCCTTGTTCGCTTTCAGCCCAGATGCGGCCACCGTGCTGCTCGACGATGCTGCGGCAGAGAGCCAGACCCAGTCCGGTGCCGCCCAGCGCGCGCGAATCCGAGGCGTCTCCCTGTTGGAAGCGATCGAAGATATGCTCCAGCTTCTCCTTGGGAATACCGGCGCCCTGATCCTCCACGATGAAGCACACCTCACCGGCTGTTGCAGGGTCTTCCTCTAATGCCGCCACTCCCAGCGGTTCCGCGGAGAGCCGGATGGTGGTCTCCGGCCGGGAGAATTTGATGGCATTGTCGACCAGTTCATTCAGCACCTGTAAGGCTCGTGATTCGTCGGCAAGCACCTCGGCCTGCGGCGCATCAATTTGGAACTCGATGCGAGCCTGTGCGGCCGGGTCGTGCGCTGCGTCCGCCGCCCTGCGCAGCAGATCAACGGCCTCCACGAGGTGGCGATTCAGGAGCAGGCGGCCCCGCTCCACGCTTTCAAAGTCGACGATATCGTTAACGAGCCGGATCAGCCTGTCGCTGCTGCCGATCGCCATCTCCAGCATCTGCTGCTGCTTCTCGGGGCGCTTGTCCAGCGATCCCGAGGCGATCAGCCCCAGCGAGGCCCGCAGTGAGGTAAGCGGGGTCCGAAGTTCATGGCTGACCGTGGAGATAAACTCGTCCTTCATCTTCTCCAGCCGGCGCCGCTCAGAAACGTCCTGGAACGCCACCACCATGCCGGAAACGCGCCCTTCCTCGATCAGCGGATTGGCGCTGTACTCCACCGGAATCGGCGTGCCGTCCTTACGCCAGAAGACCTCATCCCGCATGCGAATTGGCTCGCAAAGACGCAGCGCCTGCAGGATGGGACTGGTT
>JAJZNH010000174.1 GCA_021811745.1 Acidobacteriota bacterium | reverse complement strand
GAAAGGGCTTTGCCGTTCTTCGAGAGGATGCGCTCAATGGGGATGCCATTCACGAAGAACTGTTGCCTGACTTCGGTGCTGACCTTTTTCACCTTGCCGTTCTTGTCGGTCTGGGTGATCACGTCGGTCACGCGGCAGTCGTAGCGCTCCTGCTCAGCGGCGATCTTCTTTTCGTTCGCCAACGCGCGCGCGAGCAGTTGCTCGGGATCGGGCAAGGGCGCATTCAGTGCAGGCGCCGACGCCGAGGCTTGTTTAGCGGTCGCGGCGGCGGCTTGCGCTGGAAACAGCGCGGAGGTAAAGCAAAGAAGAATGAGAAAAATAGCTCGGTACATGAAAAGAATACTTTCTCCCTTGCCGGTTATGCGGACAGCGCAGCATGGCTGCCTGACCGCGCGGCCGCTCATCCGGTTGGACAGCTTTGAGACGCAAAAGGCTGCAACCATTCCCGCCGTTCGAATCCGCGCAATCCAGGCTGCGGTAGCCAGGATCCTCTACCGCTCGTGGTCACCAAACACAACTGCGCTAAAACGGAAGATATCGGTGTTCTCATCCTTCCAGCAGTCGTGGTTCAAGCCGGCCTTGGCGCAGGTTCCTTCAAGGAATCGCTGGCGGTCCCAGTGCTGCTCCACCGGGACCTGGGGCAAAAGCAGGCCCTCGTGGCGGCCATTCTTGATGAGCAGGCCGTCGCGGCCAACTTGAATCTCCTCGGGGTCAGCGACGTGCCGCAGCGGCGAGAGCACGGAAATCTCATAGCTAAGCTGCGGCAACTCGGCAGCGGTGACGGATGGGAAACGCGGGTCGCGCGTCGCCGCCATGGCGGCCGTGTCGCGCACCGTGATGTAGAGCGGCTCGATGGGCGAGGTGTAGCCGATGCAGCCGCGCAGACGATTCCCTTCGGTGATGGTGACAAAGGCGCCGCACTCGCGGTTGAGGCTCGCGCTGGCGGGAGCTTCAGGCTCGTAGAGCCGCTTGTCGCGAACTGTTGACTCAACCGAGCTGCGCGCCACGGCCAGCAACTCGGATTTTTCCTGCTCTGTCAGCGAGAAAGGCGTTTCGGCGGCGGCCGCGGAGGGACTCTTCACGAAGAGATCGGCACAATAGCCCACCACGCGAGAATGGTCGCCTGAAGTGTCGCCGGAGTTGAGGTACTTGAGGACCATCGCCTGGTTTGCGCCCATGCGCTCGGCAGCGATCATGGCAGCTACGATGGGCGCGCCGCCACAGGCCTCCCAAACGCGCGTCTGAAAGTTGCGCGCCATGTTGAAGTAGTCCCATTCAGCGAGCGCACCAAGCGTCTTGTGGTCGATGGATTCGGCCTCCGCGTAGGGATGGTAATGCGAGAGATCTGAGCTGGCCAGAATGAGCGTGTCGCCGTTGTGGATCAGCTTGGCCAGGGCCACACCCAGGGCGCGGCTGCTCTCGTAGCTCTGGTCGCCCATGATGATGGGCACCAACTCGAAGTTGCCGAGGACGGTTTGCAGCCAGGGTAGTTGCACCTCGATGGCGTGCTCCGCGCCCGCATAGGTGGGCGCATGGCCCTTGTCGGAGAGCTGGATCGTGGGATTCATCTTCGCCAGCTGGCTGGCGAACTCCTTGTCCACAGGAATCAGGCCGAGAGGCGTCGTGTAGGCGTCGCCGTCGTAAACCGATGTGAAGCCGAAGGCCACAAAGTGCGAGGGGGCGATCACAACCACCCGAGCATATTTGCGGTCCTTCAGCGCCGCGTAGGTGCAGGCCGCCACGGGGCCCGAGTACGGATAGCCGGCGTGCGGCACCACCGCCGCCAGAATGGGCCCTTCGACCGGCTGCGGCGTCACGCCCGCCAGCATATCGCCGATCATTGCCGAAATTGCCTTGGGATCTGCCGGATAGAAGCCGCCGGCCACCGCGGCCTGCCGCACCTTTTGCGGGGCAGCGGCGCGCGTGAAGATGGGTGCGGCAGCCAGGAACGCGATGCAATGATCCATCAGCCATGCCATGATGGACCTCCTTTACTCTGATCGGTCAGACCCTTGAGGACCCGCTGATACGCGTCAACTTCCGGAGTGGGGGTGCGGCCGAACGGCGTGCTGCGCGCCATGCTCATTCGCATCCGGCTGGCCGTAAAGCCGATGCGCCGGGCCGGCAGGGATCCGCGCCGCGGACCAGAGACGCCTTGCGCGGCATGGGCCGACATACTGCCAATGTAAACATACTGCAATCCTTCGCCGGCGGCAATGATCAGGAGCTGGGAGCAAACCTACTCCCCTTTCCGGCTGGGGAAATGCTGCTCTCCGCCGCGCGTCGGTCGCCCCAACGCGCCTGTTTCGACGCCATGTATCCTCCAGCCGGTCCGACGCCAGAATTACCCGACTTCGAGTACCAGGAGTGGCCCCAGTTCACCTATGGAGCGATGAATACCGCCGGGATCAGCGCCGGCATCCGCGTGCGCCTCTTCTGAGGCACTGCGCCCCAAGCATGATTCCTGGCGTTGCAAGGGTGTTTTCTCTTGCTTCCCCGTTCCTATGCCCCCGAGCTCCCCGTAGCGGTTGACGCATCCGGTGACGTGCTGCCACCCTGCGAAGCGGGCGCATGGGCCGGTGCGGAAGGCGGATTGGCCGGAGAACCAGAGGATGCGGGCGGGGTCGGAGCAGGCGTGGCTGGCGTCTTTGGAGCCGCAGTGGAAGGACTGGACGAACCGGCAGGCGTTTTGGCCGAAGAACCCGATGGCTCCGCAGAACCGGTTGAAGCGGGTGGTGTCGTGCCACCCGGAGCAGACGGCGAGCCGGCTGTCTTCACAGGCGCGCGAGCCGTCTTGGTGGATGCGCCGGAAGCATTCTCTTGCGCTCCTGGCGGAGCCGCCGAAGCTTTGGACGATGCGGTAGGAGGCTCTGCCGGTGCGGCAGTGGAAGCCGGTGGCGCAGCTCCAGCCGAAGGGGATAACCCAACCGGAGCTTTTACGGGCACAGCAGACGGATTGGCAGGACTCATGGGAGCCTTGGCCAGAGTTCCCGAGGAACCGGCTGGGGCCGTAGACGGACTCGCCGATGGCTCGGCGGCGCTCGATGCAGCCGACGGCGTGCTCGACAGGGCAGTTTGAGCAGTTGGCGCAGCGGCAGCCGGCTGAACTGGCGGCGGCGGGTATGTGGCCGCCAAGGTCAGCGTCTGCACCGTCTTCGGGTCGTCACGCAGCTTCAGATAAAGGATGCCGTTGACCGGGTGAGGCACCTGGATCTGGGTTCCCGTAAACTCCGGCGGCACATTCGCAGGGACTTCAAAATTGGGAGTGTCCGCGATGGAGTCGGCCAGGAAGAGGTTGGCTCCGCT
>JAJZNH010000560.1 GCA_021811745.1 Acidobacteriota bacterium | reverse complement strand
CAGCTACGGCTCGCGCCGCGGCAATCACGAAGTGATGGTGCGCGGCACCTTCGCCAATGTGCGGCTGCGGAACAAGCTCGCGCCCGGCACCGAGGGCGGCGTCACCCGCCTGCTGCCCGAAGGCGAACAGATGTCGATCTTCGACGCCAGCGTGAATTATGCGGAGCGCAACGTGCCGCTGATCGTGATCGCGGGCAAGGAGTACGGCTCCGGCTCGTCGCGCGACTGGGCGGCCAAGGGGCCGAAGCTCCTGGGCGTGCGTGCGGTCATCGCCGAAAGCTACGAGCGCATCCACCGCTCCAACCTCGTCGGCATGGGCATCCTGCCGCTCGAGTTTCCCGCCGGCCAGAACGCCGAGTCGCTGGGACTGACGGGAGAAGAGACGTACGATATTGCTGGATTCAAGGAGAAGCTCGCCAGCAGGTTCACCGGCGGGCGGACAGTCACTGTTACTGCAACCTCGTCCGACGGCAAGAAAAAGAGCTTCGAAGCCAAGGTGCGCATCGACACCCCGCAGGAGATCCTCTACTACGAGCACGGCGGCATCCTGCAGTACGTTCTGCGCGAACTGGCGGCAAAGTAACACCTCGTTCGGCGCGCTTGCTTTCCCAGGTTTCAGAATCGAAACCTGGGAAAGCCGATAACCCGCAAAGGGCTTTGGCATGCAACGTGCGCCGAGGAGGGGGGGTGTACCCTATTCCTGGCATAACATGCTGCAAATAAAATAGTTACGCCCAAACATTCATCGAGAAAAACGGCGCCGCAATGGCGAAAAAGGCTGAATTTTGCGTTCATTCGGCGCCGAGCCGGACGCATGATCGAACAGCAGAGCCGTACCTCTGGCTACAAGTATGAAAGATGCGGAGAAATGATTCGCAACGCGTTGTGCCTGGCCTGTCATGAGGATCCGGCTCAGGACTTTCCCCATTTTTCCCTGTTCGTTTGGGGCCTTGGCGCCGAACCCGGCCTGATGTTGCTTGACTGCCTGTGCGAACTGTCCGCGTGGAGATCGTTGCAAAAGCTGCGAGTCAAGCCGCAAGAGCGATCGGTTGATTTTGGAATAAGATCGAGCACCGTCTATTCTCATTGCGGAGCCGCGGAACTCAAGGCATGGATCTCCCGGTCCTCTCCAGCCGGTTGCGCGTCTATCGGCAGCTCCACGGCGATGCGCGTGCCGTGGCCAGACTCGCTCTCGGCGCGAATATGGCCGTGGTAGAGATCCACCAGCGATTTGGCCATCGCCAGCCCCAGCCCGAACCCGCCCGTAGCCCGCGCCCGCGAGGAATCCGCGCGGTAAAAACGCTGGAATATATGCGGCAGGTGCACCGGTTCGATGCCGCAGCCGCGGTCGGCCACCACGACCGTCGCCATGCCATCCGAAGTGGTCAGGCGCATGGAGACTGTTGAACCCTGCGGGCTGTATTGCACGGCGTTCTCCAGCAAGTTGAGCCAGACCAACTCCAGGTCGGCAGCCTCGGCCCGCACCATGGCCCCGCCCTCCGAGACGAAGTCGATGACAATCTCCCGCTCGGCCGCGAACTGCGCCAGCCGCGCAATCGCCGCCTCGCACGTGGAATCGAGATCGACAGGCTCCGGCAGGTTTTGCTGCCCCTTGGCGATGCGCTGCTCGGCGCGTGCCGACTGCAGCATGCGGTTCAACAGACGCTCCAGCCGGTCGCAATCGCTGCTTATACTTACCAGGCCGCGCATGTACTCCTCCTTCTCGCGCGGCTTGGTCAGTTGCGCCTGCAGCGTCGATTTCAGGATGGCCAGCGAGGTCTTCAATTCGTGGGCGGCGTCGCCCAGGAACTCGCGCTGGCGCGTAAAGGCTGCTTCGAGGCCTTCGAGCACGGTCTGGATGGCGGCAATCAGCGGCTGCAATTCCTGCGTGGATCGTGCTTCTGCAGAAGGCTCGAAGCGCCAGCGGTCCACCGAAATCGTGCCCGCCGCGGTCACCAGATCGTTGAGCGGCGACAGCGCACGGCGAATGCTCCACACCGCCAGCCAGAGCGTGGGCGCCAGGATCAGCAGGCTCACCAAACCGATGGCGATGCCGAGACCGGTGAGCTCGTGCTGGATGTCCATGGTTGGGGCCGCGTAGATCACCGTGAGCCGCGGCAACGGCAGCGGCTCGCCTTCCTCTGTATCCAGAATGGCCACGTTGCGCAGGATGATGGCGCGGTAGGGCTCGCCTTTGCTGGTGAAGTTCCAAAAGCGTGCACCGGCAGGGATGGCGTCGAACATGTGCGGGTCGTAGCCTGGGGTGTGCCGCTCGAGATTGTCGCGGTCGCTCCTCACCAGGAAAATGTCCTTGTGAATGCGGTGCGGGGAGACCGGAACTTTTTCATCGTTGAAGAGCAAACCGGGAATGCCGTCATCGCGAAAATAGACCAGCGCAGTAATGCTCTGCGCGCGGCCCTGGATGTAAACATCGAAGGCAGAGCGGATGTAATGGCGCGAGAAGGAGGTGCCGACGATGACGAGGCCCACGGCGAGCAGGATCTGCGATCCCAGGGCAGCGAAGACCAGGCGCTTATTGAGTGAGAATTCTTTCATACAACACCTGCTCCCGGGCCGGAGCAGCTCCCACACCCATCGCCTCTATGGACGACGTGGGTCGCTGTTGTCATCCTACCCGTGTTTCCACTTAAAAATCATGCAGTACACCGGCATCCTACTCTCCCCATTCAAAAGATACGGCGCTATCACTGCCGATCGCGGCCACTCGCTTCTCCTTCCGACCGCAACGAATAACCCAGGCCGCGCACCGTCTGGATGAGCCTTTCGCCCGCCTTGCCGTCTATCTTGCGCCGCAGACCGGAGATGTACACCTCGATGACATTGCCGAATTTCTCCCAGTTGTAGTCGTAGAGATGCTCCAGCAGCTCCATCTTCGACACCAGCGCCCCGCGCCGCAGCGCCAGGTATTCGAGCACGCGGTACTCCATGGCTGTGAGTGCGATGGCTGCCCCGCTCACCTGCACGCGGCGAGTCGCCGTGTTGATCTCGAGGGAACCGGTCTGAATCACCGGCGAGCGCTCTCCTTTGCCGCGCCGCATCAGGGCCTTGCAGCGCGCTACAAATTCCCCGAGATCGAAAGGCTTGGTGAGGTAATCGTCCGCGCCGGCGTTCAGCAACTTCACGACGATCTCTTTTTCGTCGCGCGCCGTGAGAATGATAACCGGCACATTGCTGCCGCCGCCGCGCATGCTCCGCAGCACCTGCAGCCCCGTGAGCTTGGGCAGCATCAGGTCCAGCACCAGCAGGTCGTAAGGCGTCGAGCGCGCCAGAAACAGGCCTTCTTCAC
>JAJZNH010000336.1 GCA_021811745.1 Acidobacteriota bacterium | reverse complement strand
CGCGAATGTCGCGCTCACGCTCCGGCCTCCTCCTCGCGCCCGACGCGCTGCTCGAGCAGCAGCAGGCCGCGCCGACGTCCGCGCCCACCGGTTCCCGCAAGGCCGCCGGGCAGGACAGCGTTGGCGCCTATCAGCAACTCACTTTTACCTGGCAGAACGGCGAAACCCCACTCGAAGGAACGATTCGGCTTTATCAGCAGCGCCCGCTGGTTCTTTTTCAATACAAGTTTCTGAAGGCGGCTAGTCCGGCATCCGTCGATTTTCCCAGTTTCACGGGCATTCCGGCACACCTGCGCCACTTCAGCTATAGAAACGGCCCTTTTGCCGCGCCGCAGTTCGAACTGGGACAGTACGGCACGCCGTGGCTGCTGTTTGACGGCAACGCGAATGCCGCCGTGATTTCCCCAGCCTCGCACTTCATCATTGGGGCCATGCGCGGCGACGGAGATCATCTCATCGAGAGCGGTTTGAACCAGCAGCTTCCAGGGGTGCCGGCAGGTTTTACGCAGCAGACACTGATGGCCATCGCGCCCGGCATCCGGCACACGTTCGACACTTGGGGATCGGCGCTGATCGCGCTGGGCGGCAAAACGCGGCCGGGGAACGAGAGCGATACCACGCTGAAGTATTACGGCTACTGGACCGACAACGGCGCGGCCTATTACTACCGCTTCGATCCGAAACTGGGATATGCGGGCACGCTGGAGGCCGTCATCAAGCGTTACCGCGACGAAAAGATCCCCGTCCGCTACCTTCAACTCGATAGCTGGTGGTACGACAAGTCGTATCCCGGGATGAGCCCCGATGACCACACGGGAAACTGGAAGTCCTTCGGCGGCATCATGCAGTTCCGCGCCGACGCTTCTCTTTTTCCGCAGGGGCTGGATGCATTTGACAAGGCAATCGGAGGGCTACCGCTGGTTGTACACAGCCGCTGGATCAGCCAGCAAAGTCCCTACCACAAGAACTATCAGATCTCCGGCATTGCGCCGGTTGGCGCCAAGTGGTGGAACGACACTGCCCAGTATCTCGAATCCAACGGCGTCATCACTTACGAACAGGACTGGCAGAGCCGCATTACGGAGCAAACGCCCGCATTCAGCAACACCATCGATACGGGCGACAATTTTTACAACCACATGGCCAATTCCTGCCAGGCCCATCGCCTGACCATGCAATATTGCATGGCGTTGCCCAGCGATTTTCTTGAGGGCAGCCGCTACGGCAATCTCACCTCGATCCGCGCCAGCGGCGACCGCTTTTCCCGGCCGCGCTGGGGGGATTTCCTTTACACATCGCAGCTCGCCTACTCCATCGGTTCCTGGCCGTGGACAGACGTGTTTTTCAGCTACGAGACCGACAACATGCTCCTTGACACGCTCTCTGCCGGCCCTGTGGGAACGGGCGATGCGCTAGGAGCGGAGAACAGGAAGAACATCATGTTGGCGGTGCGCGGCGATGGCGTGATTGTGAAGCCCGACGTTCCGCTTATGCCGTTGGACCGGATGTACATTGAAGATGCCGCAGCCGCGACACCGCACGCGGCTGGTCAGGGGCCCCGGGGCGAAAAGCGGTCCCGCGGCGAAGCGCCCTTCATCGCCAGCACCTGGACCGAAGATGGGGCAATCCGCACCGCCTATGTTTTTGCCTTCAGCCGCTCGTCCGCGGTGTATCAAACCGTGCACTTTACTCCCGGCGAGGCCGGCACCGGCGCGACCTCCTGTGTTTACGACTACTTCTCGCACCTCGTCAGCCACGTCGCCGGCGGACAGGAATTCAAGGCCCTTATCGGTCCCGGCGAGGCCAGCTATTACATCGTTGCGCCCACAGGGCCCAGCGGGATCGCGCTCTTCGGCGACAAGGGCAAATTCGCTTCCATGGGTAAAGAGCGCATTGCCTCGGTGGAGGAAGGCGCGCACTCTGTTACAGCCCAGGTGCTGTTTGCGGCCGGTGACGATTCAGTGACTCTGTTCGGCGACGCTCCCTCCGCGCCTTCGGTCGCGGTCCATGGCGGAAGCGCCGGCGCTGTGTCGTTCCGCCAGAGCGACGGCTACTTCTCGGTGCGCGTGACGCCTGATTCAAGCACCGCGGCTGTGCCGGTAAACGGCGATCCTCTGCGCCGCGTGAGCGTTGAAATTGCGCTTCCGGCGCGATGAATGCAACGGCAGCGAACGGAACGGATCCGGCAAGCGCGCAGTGAAGATTCCCCATCGGCCGCCCGCGGAAGCACGGCGAACCGATCAGATGCAACGATCTGGCAGGCGGTTCCGATCCAGCCGGAACCTGGTTGAGGATCTATCGTGCGATCGCGGTGACGTTCGACGGCGTCATTCGATTTCCGTTGGGTACGACCTGCGGCCGCATGGGGCGCAGCCAACCTGCGTCAAGCCACGATTGCGGAATCGAAAACTCTGACCACCCGCAATCAAGACAGACATGGATGTCAGGAGAAGGCGTCATCGGTGGATGACTCAGCGTGCGCGTAATAGAGCGGTAGAGCCGGACTTCTGCCGGAACGATCGAGACAGAGCTCGATTGGCATTTGGAACAAATCATGAATGCACCTCAGAGACCAAGGACATCAATACTAAAACTCGACAACAAGCGAACAAAGTACAGCAACCCTGGGGCGAAAATTTACTTTAACTCTCCGCACCATACTTTCGCAGCCCCAAAATGGAACAAACCTTCGCGATTTGCCCAAAATCATTACCAAAGTCAGGTCTTGATTTCCGAGATATGAATGGAATTGTTCATGAGATCGATGAGATGGCAGGAAAAGGCGCGGGAGAGTGGCGCGATTGGCTCTCCCGCGCCTTTTCAGTCTTTCTCCCGGGCGTTTTCTGCGCGGCGTGGCTGGATTACTGCTTGCGTCTCATTCCCCATTGAATGCTCATCCCGGTGCGGAAGTTCATGGGCAAACTCGGATAGCCAATCGGCGCGATATGTTGCTGACTGAGAAGATTCTCAGTCTGTATGTAGATGCCGAGCCAGGAGCGCAACTGGTAGATTCCGCCCAGGTCCAATTTGGCATAGCCGAAATCCAGGTTGCGATTCGGCAAGAGCAGGCTATTCCCGCCATTGGCATCCTGGTTTTCCAGGTAGGTGGAGTCGTCGCTGCGGCTGGCAAAAGCGGAGCTAAACATTGCCGTGAATCTTGGCGTGGTGTAACTGGCGGTGAAATAGCCGGAATTTGGCGGACGCCGGAAGGGCCGTGCTCCCACCAGAGGCGAGAGGGCCCCAATGGGAATGCCTTTGTATGTCGGCTCAGCGCCTCCCAGCAGCGCCTCATTGTCACTGTCGAACGA
>JAJZNH010000420.1 GCA_021811745.1 Acidobacteriota bacterium | reverse complement strand
GTCCGGCATGGTGCGGCTGTCCGGATCGGTGAAGTCGCGCTGCGACTTGGCTTCCGGTTGCGCCTGTTCCGGGTCCGGAGCCTGCGACTCGCGGCCTCCATCTTTGTGCCCGTTCGCTCTTCCTGTTCGCGCCGCGCCGGCAGCTTGGCTTCGGCTTCGACGCGCTTTTGCTCGGCCTGGTCTCGTGCTTCTTGTCCCAACTCCGCCTTCGTCTGCGCCAGCTTCTTCAGCCGGCTCTCGGAGCGCGCCAACTCTGCCAGCAACTCGTCCCCGCGCCGGCCCTTGCTTTGCCGCGCATCCTCGGCTTACTTCAGCAGCGCTTCGATCTCCGCCGGCAGGCGCTGCTCGGTTTCGCCCATCCGACAGCGTTCATCCTCAAATGAACCGCAGAAGGAATCCATCTCCGGCATACTCCTAAGCAGTCCGATTTACAATCGAAGCGATGATGCTTCGGGCTGCATTTTTTCTGTCGCTAATAGGATTTGCGTACTGCGTGGCTGCGCAGGACGCGCGCATGGTGGTCGAGCCGTTGATTCCGGAAGTCTGCACGACTGTAGATGCGCATCTCCAATCGCATGGCGGCGAGCTGGCTCCGAGCGACGAAACCAAGCTCGATACTGCCCGTATCCAGCGCGCAATCGACCACTGCGGAAAAGACCGGGCGGTGATGCTGCACGTGGATGAGGGGAAGAACGCCTTTCTCACCGGTCCGCTGCAACTCCGGCCGGAAGTAACGCTGATCGTGGATATGGGCGTGACCCTCTTCGCCTCGCGCGATCCCAGACTGTACGCCGTCTCGCCCGGCAGTTGCGGCGCAGTGAACCAGGCGGCGCCCGGCTGCAAGCCACTGATTTCAGCCAATCGCGCGCCCAATTCCGGCATCATGGGCGACGGCATGATCGACGGGCGCGGCGGGCAGAAGATGCTGGGGTCGAAGTACTCCTGGTGGGATCTGGCCGAACAGGCGCGCGAGGGCGGCCGCCAGCAGGTGCCGCGGCTCATCGTGGTCAATCACTCCGACAATTTCACGCTTTATCGGGTGACGCTCAAGAACTCGCCCAATTTTCACGTGGTCTTCAACCACGGCAACGGATTCACGGTGTGGGGCGTGCGCATCGATACGCCACAGCGCGGCGCGCGCAACACCGACGGCATCGATCCCGGCAACGGCGCCAAGAACATCACCATCATGAACACCTTTATACGCACCGGTGACGACAACGTGGCCATCAAGGGCGGCCCGGGTGGGGTGACCAACATGACGGTGGCGCGCAGCCATTTTTACTGGGGACATGGCATGTCGATCGGGAGCGAGACGCAGGGCGGAGTGAGCCATATCCGCGTGACGGGCCTGTCGATTGACGGAGCCGACAACGGTCTGCGCATCAAGTCGAACGGCTCGCGCGGCGGGTTGGTGGAGGACGTGATCTACGACGACACCTGCATCCGCAACTCGCCCCATCCCATCACGTTCGATATGGCGTATTCCGACTCCGGCACGCTCACCGGCAATTTGCCGCCGAGCGTGGAGGACGTGGTGCTGCACGATGTGCGGATTTCCGGCGGCGGCAAAATTGCTTTCAGCGGCTACGATTCCACCCATCGCATCGATGCAATGCTGAACGGGGTGCAGATTACGGATGACGCGAAGTACGGCTACGTGGTGAGCCACGCCGATCTGCGCCTGGGGCCGGAGCCGACCAATCTGCAGCTTCCTGCGGGGACCGACTCGACGATCCAGGGCAAACCGGCGCAGGGAAGCCCGACCTCCTGCGCCGCCATGTTTGTGCCCTTCCCCAAGTAAGCGAGGCGCCCCAGCTCGCGCCGCGGCGCGAATCAGACGGTTGCGGCCAGTGTGCCGGTGGCAGCCGCGCGCTCGGCTTCCATCATGTCCAGCACGGCGCCGATGCCGTGAATCACGGCGGCTACGCGGACCACGGCCAGCACCAGTTCCTCGCTTGCGCCCTTGTCACGAATCACTCTCTCGTGCGCGTCCACGCACTTGCCGCAGCTATTGATGGCAGAAACAGCCAGCGACCAAAGCTCGAAATCGACCTCTTCGACACTGTGGCCGCGCAGAGCGTTCATGCGCAGGCGCGCCGGCATGGTGGCGTATTTCTGATTCGACGCGAGGTAATGGAAGCGGTAGAAGATGTTGTTCATGCCCATGACCGCGGCGGCGCCTTTGGCTGCATCGAGCGCGGCGGGAGAAAGTTGCTCCGCTGCCGTGGCCAGCGCGGCGGCGGTGAGGCCGGCGCTGCGCGTGGCAATGGCGCTGGCTGCCACCGTGCCCCAAAGTTGCTGAGCCGTCAGCTCCGTATTGTTGCGGATGAGCGAGGAGTAGTTCAGTTTCAGGTCACGCGCGCAAGCGGGCAGGGTATCGATCAGAAAGTCAAGGTTCATGAGGAGAAAACTCCTGAGGTATTGGATGCGGCCTTCCGCTCGTCCTCTGTGAATTCGGCGAGAGTGAGGCGGCACAGGTGCTTCCCCGCCTTAGCGACCCAAAGCAGACTTGCCGCTAAGGGCGGGGTCCATAAGATGGAGCCGGATGTGGCTTAAACGTGGATTGTCTCTTCGCCTTTGTGCCAATTGCAGGGGCAAAGCTCGTCGGTCTGCAGCGCATCCAACACGCGCAAAACCTCCTGCGGGTTGCGGCCCACGGAAAGGTCGTTGACGGAGACGAAGCGGATGATGCTCTCGGGATCGACGATGAAGGTGGCGCGCAGGCACACGCCGGTCTTCAGATCGAGAATGCCAAGCTGCTCCGAGAGGTCGCGCTTGAGGTCGGCGAGCATCGGGAAGGGAAGGTTTTTCAAATCGGGATGGCTGTTGCGCCAGGCTAGGTGCACGAACTCGGAGTCAGTGCTGCCGCCCAGGATCTGCGCATCGCGCTCCTGAAAATCCTTGTTCATTTTGCCAAATGCGGCAATTTCGGTGGGGCAGACAAAGGTGAAGTCCTTGGGCCAGAAAAAGTAGATCTTCCACTTGCCCGCATAGCTGTCGTTGGTGATGGTCTGGAACGCCTTCTTCTGATCGGTATCTACGGTGGCGACGACTTCAAACGCGGGAAATTTCTCTCCTACGGTCAGCATGAGTGCTCCTTGAGAATGAGATGGGTTGCAGTTTCAAGATCAACAACTTGCCGGTTCGCAACGATGCTGGTTGCGGATTTGCGATGCACGAACTGCACATGAGCTGGACTCATCTGTATTGATGCGCGGTGGTTCGAAACGTTGCAGAGTTGCAAATGCCGCACAATTCAGGATACCGGAGGCGCATTGCCCTCCGGGCGGTCCGTTGACTGCGCTCGT
>JAJZNH010000129.1 GCA_021811745.1 Acidobacteriota bacterium | reverse complement strand
GCTGGGCATTGTGCCCGGCGAGGTGCTGCGCACCGCGCAGTCCGGCGCGCATACATTGCAGGCAATCCCGCTGCAAACCACGGCGCCGGTAACAGCCAGCGCGTCAACCATCCATCCTGCCAGGTTCTAAGCTGATCCCGTCCTGTCGCGGCGGGATCACTGTCCCATGCTGTTCCGGTACAATTTCATCAATGAAGCTGGGTGAGTTGGCAAGTCGGCTGGGCGCGGAACTTCGCGGCGATGCGGATCTGGAGATTACAGGCGTAAACGGAATCGAAGAGGCCGGGTCTACCGAAATCACCTTCGTAGCCAATCCCCGCTATGCCGGACTGGCGCGCAAGACTCGGGCCGCCGCCATTCTGGTCGAGCCCGAGTTCCAGGAAATCCCGGTCTCAACCCTCCGCATCAGAAATCCCTATCTCGCCTTTTCGCGTGCTCTTGGTATCTTCTACCAGCCGCCTGCTTACGCGCCTGGTATTCATCCCACCGCAGTTATCGATCCAACAGCCGAGATTGGCGAGGACGCGCATATCGGCGCCTACGCTGTCGTTGGTCCGGGAGTTCGGCTCGGTCCCCATGCCACCCTCCTGCCGCACGTTGTCCTCTACCCCGGTGTGCAGGCCGGCAGCCATTTGTTTGCTCACGCCCACGCAGTGGTGCGCGAAAACTGTGTCCTCGGCGACCACGTCACTTTGGAGAACGGCGCCGTCATCGGCGCGGATGGATTTGGCTTCGCGAAAGACGCTGAGGGCCGATGGGAGAAGATCCCGCAATCCGGCCCGGTCCGGATTGGCAGCCGCGTGGACGTGCAGGCCAATGCCTGTATTGACCGCGCCACCGTCGGCGCCACCGAGATCGGCGATGGCGCCAAGATCGACAATCTGGTTCAGGTGGGCCACGGCTCGCGGATCGGTAAGAACACGCTGCTCTGCGCACAAACCGGCCTGGCTGGCTCCTCGGTGATCGGCAACAACGTCATTCTCGCCGGCCAGGTAGGCATTGCCGGCCACTGTACGGTAGGCGACGGTGTGGTTCTCACCGCGCAATCGGCCGTCTCCCACGACGTGCCGCCCGGAAAGATGATTTCCGGTTCGCCGGGGTTCGACAACCGCGCCTGGCTTCGCGCTGTCGCCATCTTTCAACGGCTGCCGGAGATGATGAAACGGCTTGATCGCCTGGAAAAGGAGGTCACCAGCCGGATTGCGGCCCAATCCCCACAGGAAGGTGCACCGGGCAAAGAGGAGGTCCGGAAATGACGTCTCGATCGCGAATGGGCAGGGGCATTCTTGCTGCTGTTGCCCTGCCGTTACTGCTAGGTACGGCTGGTTGCCGTTCCTGCCTCGTTAACACCACCGTTGAAAATCAAACTGGAAGCCCCATCAAGCTGCTGGAGGTCGACTATCCCAACGCCAGCTATGGCGCCGAGAGCCTAGCCAATCGCGCCGACTTTCACTATCGCATCCAGGTGGAGGGCACCGGACCGCTCAAGGTGCAATATACGGCAAGCAACGACAAGCAAAAGCATGTTACAGGTCCAACCCTCGCCAAGGGCGATCAGGGCAGTTTACAGATCGTGCTGCTGCCTGGAGGCAAGGCGAAGTTTCTTTCTCACCTTACACAGCACAGTTAAGAGCGCATGCGGATGCGCACAACGCAACGGCATTGATTCAGGCAAACAGTCTCCAGAACCTCACGATGCCTCTTTTACTGCACCATGCTGCTAAACATCGGAGACTGGAGCAAACTGGCAAAGTCTGCGTCGGATGAGGCGAAGTGAATCGAGAGATTCCCCGCGCTCGAGGAGATATCGGTGGCATCCAGCGCCTGCTTCTCCGCAGCCGATCCGCTCATCTTGCGCAGCATGATTGCCGCAGTCAGCAGCGAAGAAACGCCTGCCGCCGCAAACGAGTCACCGGTCGCAATCGTAAGATTGAATGTAACCCCGTGCTGGAAGTCCATCGCGTACCAGGAGCCCTGCAGCCGCTTGCGCACGGTATCGAAATCGGTAACCGATCCCGCCTCTCCCAGGATCCCGCGCATCATGGTCTGCGTACCCTGGCTGTCGAGGATGCTCCACAGAGGCTCGGAGTCCACATTCTGCATGGCAGACATCATGAGGCCGTTGGAAAGCATATTGGGGGCTATTCCGTCGCGTGCATTCAAAGACTTCTCAACCGCATCCTTGCTGCCGAAGATCATTGTGGAAGGATCCACGAAACAAAGCACCATGCCTGATTTGCCCAGAGGATAAATGCTGTTGTTCCGCAATTGCGTGGGCTTGATCTTCTTCTTCTGGAAGTTGGCCAGAATATCCGGCACGGGAAACTCGCCCTGGGCAATACCTACCGTTCCCAGGTCGTCGCTCGACGTTGAGGTCCGGAACAAAGCGAAGGCCAGTTCATCCACGTACTGATCCATCGCGTTGTTGCCGTTGAGGGCGGTCTTCTGAAGTGCCTGGTCAAATTCCTTCAGTTGTGGCGGCTCCACGCGGTCACGCAGGGTTGCCGCCGCCGGTGTGTTCTCCATGGTCGGGTAATCGATCACGACCAGTTGCTGCACATCATGTGGAATCGCACCGCGCGCATCCATAGACAGCTGCGCCGCCTGAGCCAACGTGGCTGCCCCCAGCAAAATGGAAACGAGTGAAACCGTAACAGTAGCTTTCAACAAATCTTTCCTCCGAAGATCATGGCGTTATCCGCCAACGGAATCGAATTCCTCCGCCGGACGGCCATTTCCAGGCACTCCGGCCGGGAACACCCCACGATTCTCTAAAGTCATTGTATCCGCGAGCCTTCTGCGGTTGCCCGTGGTTCTCGGGAAGAGTTGGTCAAGCTTCGCCCTATTCCTCTCCCGGCCAGGCAAGAGGAGCCCCGAGGCGCCGTTCCAGTATCTTGGCCTGCGGATCAAACTCACCTAATTGACGCATCCATTCGCTTTCTCGCTCACAGGCTGCTTCGGGAATCAGGCCAATCACCTCTCCTTCGGCCAATGCGGCCTTGTGACGGAGTGCGAGATTCGAAACGGCGCTGTAAACCTTCGAGATCGGAGTCGCTTCAAAGTCGGTGATATTCATCGAGAGTTGAGCCCGCCCATGTGCGAGCACGCCCATGGCCTTCACGCCCTTCAGGCCACCGGAAGCTGCCCGAATCTCGCGCGCGATAGCCCGCGCCATGGAAACATCCGCGGAATCGAAATAAATGTTGTAAGCCACCAGAAACTTCCGCGCTCCTACGGCGCAGGCGCCGGCGGTTGGATGAAGGCCCGGGCCGCCCAGGTCCGGCCGGCGGGCAGCCTCCGTGCGCACCGCATCCC
>JAJZNH010000942.1 GCA_021811745.1 Acidobacteriota bacterium | reverse complement strand
CATCGACGATTGTGTAGGCACGCTGGTGGCGGCTCTGGAGCGGACCGGTCAGTTGGACAACACCATCATCGTGTTCTTCTCGGATCATGGCAACACCTTCCGCACTCGTCTCGGAGAATACAAGCGTTCGCCGCACGATTCCGCGCTTCGTGTTCCGTTTGTCATCGCCGGCCCGGGCTTTAACCAGTCGCGCATCATCGATGAGGTGGTCACGCTTCTTGATCTCACGCCCACGCTGCTCGACGGCGCCGGCATTACGCCGCCTGCAAGTATGCGCGGCCGGCCGCTCAAGCCGCTGGCAGAGGATCTGAACGTGCGCAAGAACTGGGATTCGACTGCCTACTTCCAGATCAGCCAGTCGATCTGCGGGCGGGGCATTCGCACGCCCGACTGGTGCTACTGCGCCTTCGACCCGACGGTGCGCCGCGGCGAAGCGGAATATAGCAAGCACTACCAGGACTTCGCGATGTACTCGATCTCCGGCGATCCGGCCGAGATGGTCAATCTTGTGGGGCGGCCTGAATACCGCAAGGTTGCCGACGAACTGCGCGCCGAAGTGCTGAAGCGCATGGCCGCGATCGGCGAGCCGCCGGCGACCATCACGCCGATTCACTACTACGCATAGAGCGCACCGAACCGAAGATGCGTGCTGTGTGCCTGGAGCCATGCACATAGCACGCGCACAAACAGCCCCCGCTCGGCTCTGCCTGCGAATGAGGCATTTCCGAGCGAGGCTACTGGTGCGCGAGCCCGGTTACGACACCAGCGCCATGAGTCGCGATGCCGGCAACGGGGGTAACCCACCAAATACTCGAGCCCTGCGACTCAAGCCGGCCACTGACAAACGCGCCAAGTCCAACAAGTGCGGAGTCAACGCCGAGGCTGCCGGCCAGCGACGACGGCATCACAGGGTTTCCCTCGCGGCAGCGGCGCTCGGCGATGCAGTGCTGTGTCAGCGCAATGTCCAACCCTGCCATTCCCAGGTGCAGGCCGTTCAGCAGGAAATAGCTGAAGCCCAGTCTTCGCCGGCCGGTTGCAGGCGGCGCAGGAAGTAAGGCTTCGCCCGCGGAGGAAGACGAGTATGCTGAGGTGGACACTGCGGATCTGGCCCCAGACGAGGGATCGTAGGCGGCCGTGCGATTCGACGCCATCAGCCTGGCAGGCACCGCCGTGGTTCGTTGCAGTTCACGGAACGGAATGGCCGCTTGCTGCGCCAGACACGAATATCCACCCATCAGGATTGCGGCTCCCATCGCCCACCCGTAGATCTTGCTCATGTCGTCCTCCAGCCGTCATTGGTTTCCGGCTGATGGGCTTATCGACATGAACTTCTAGAGATTTCAGACTCTGACCAATTTCTGGACTCCTTTCGTCATTAAGATTTGCTCAGGTACCTGCGCGATAAGAATCCCGTGCAATCAAGAGCCCAGCCTTCCAGGGTTCACGCTTGAGAGCGGCGCGATGAGGCTCGACGGAAACGGCGTTGGAATTCCCGTGAAGATCGGGCAAATGCAGGCTGGATATTCTTCCTGCTCGCGCTCCTTTATATGCCGCGAACATGGGACGAGGAAAAGCAGGGGATACTCAGGCGATCGATGCCGGATAGACCTTCTGAGCCAGGCGCCGCGCCAGTGAGCTGATAGCGGAATCGTGGCTGCCGCTCAAATTGAGCGATTCTCCGGTGAAGCAAATGGCGCTTATCGTTGCAGGCAAAGCCGCAAGAAAAACGCGCCGGGAAGCCACGGCACGCAGGTCATGAGGAAGGCTGCGCCTGGATGTGCACTGATCGAACCTCAAGTGTTCCGGTAATTGGAGTGGTTCCCAGCGCGCGCTGATAGATCAGACGCAGGCTGAGCAGCGAGGCGCCCTGCGGAACGGTAAACTTGAGCGTTGCGTGCTGGAGATCGTCACTGGAGAGGTCGGAAGAAGTTGCAAGGGCCGATTTCGATCCTGTTTGGGCAATCTGCCATTGGATGCCTGTATCGGGGGCGATCCCGGTCGTCTCGTAGGTGTAGCCCAGGATGTAATCTCCGGGCTTAAGAATGATTGTCTGCTCAGCGATTGTGTAACTCTCCGGTTCATTGCCTGAAAATTCCACCGCCAGGCCCAACTGTCCTGCCCAGGAATCCATGCCGAAAGCCTGCGGAAGGGACCAGTCGAAACTGACGGGCAGCGGCGCTCGCGCAAAGTCGGCATTGTTGGGTACCGTGGTATCCGCAACAATCCAGTGATGCTCCATCAGAACATGCCATAGCGACTGGGCGGCGTTTGCGTCATTGTCCGCAACGAGCGTGTTTACGGCCGAAAGCAGCGACGCACGGTTCTCGGCCGGATTGCCGTGGAGAACCAGCCGGGTTGCAATGGCGGCCAGCTCGCCGGGTTGATCCTTTGTCTCCCAAAATCCGACGTACTGACGAAGGAACTTGGGCTGATTATTTGCGATTGTCGCGGTGATTTGCCGCGGATTTTGCGATGCCCGCCAGCAAAGCGCGAAGAGCGGAGAGATGTCGTCAGAAGGCATGGCGGCGGCGCTTCGAGCCCAGGTCCAGAATGCAGGCATATTGCCGCGGCGAAAGTAGTAGTTGGCGAGGCTCCATCGGGGCAGGTACGTGTGATCGACCGCATATGCCTGCAGCAAAGAGCGCTCCGCATGGGCAAAGTCGCCGTTGGCCTCGTATTGCAGCCCCATCTCGATGTCCGCTTCCGCATTGTACGGGTCGAGGTGCAGCGCCGTCGCCAGCAGCTTCTGGGAATTTTCCCGATTAAACTGGGCCAGGCGCATGTAATATCTCCAACTGTCCGGAACCAGCGCGATCGCCGCGCGGATGGATGCGTCGGTATCCTTGCGGAACAAATAATCGGCCCGCGCCAGGCGCCAGGAACTCCAGATTCCCACACAGCACGCCGCTACAACCGTCAGCCGCAGCGTAAGTCCGGGAGACCTGCGATGGAGAAGCGTCATCACTCAGCCAAAGCATAACACCGCAAGGACTTTCAAAAGGCGCGCAATGAAGGGGGACGGCCGCCGCGGCGATGCGTGGGCAAAGCGGCTTTTCAGGGCATGGGACGCCATCAGGCCAGGCAGCTTCATGACACCAAAGCGTAGAAGTGGGTACCTCTCCATCAGGGTGGCGGGAAAAAGCGGGCATCGCCCTCACGGTAAGCCTTGCAGAAATGCCGCGTATGACATCAGTAATACATAAATTATTGATTTTATTGGAGATCTTATTGCCTGCCACGCGAATCTGGGGTATACAGTAGAAGTGTTGTAGGTTGGAATCTTCCCTTCACGAGATGAGGAGGCGGGAAATGTTGAA
>JAJZNH010000911.1 GCA_021811745.1 Acidobacteriota bacterium | reverse complement strand
CCAGAAGCGAAGAGCAACAACACAACCCCGAATTGTCGCAACAACTTCACCACGCATCCAGCATAGCTTAAAAACGTGGCTTCCGCGTTACACAAAACACGGGGATTCTTCCCCCCTGCCACAACGTTTATCCATGTTGATCCAGACATTCCGCAAGCGCGATTCGGGCGGAATGCACTTCACCCGCGAGGATGCGGACCACATCGAAGCATAGCTGGTCCTGAAGAATCATTTGCTTAAAGTCGTCGCGAGACATTCTGTATACCTCAACCTGCCCAACAGCGGTTGCAGTCAACGAGTACGGTTTGTTCCCCATGATGGCGGGCAGGCCAAGAAGTGATCCGGCCGGAACACGTGCAGACATGATGGTCCTCTCTCCTACCTGCATCGTGAGCCTAACTTTGCCTGTTTTCAGGTAGAACGCGGCTTCGGGTGCATCGCATTGTCGAAAAAGGATGTAACCTGCAGGCGCGGTGGTCGATTTCGCCCGTTTTTCGACTGCCAATGCCAACTCCCTCGATGCAATGCGATCGACCAGAGTCCTGCCGTTCGAGATGTCAGCCATATGATCCATGCTTGGAAATACCAACGCGGTGACTGGATTCTAGATTTCGTTGGGCGAGTCTACTGTGATCTGTATCACACTCGGGCTCGTCCAGGCGCAATTGAGCACCCGGGAGGTGCCCTGTGCAGATGTCAACTAATCGGGATCGGTCAGCGAAGAGGGGATCACCACACGCTTATGATACGGATCGCGAAACTCTGAGGAATAAATAGGGCCTTGGATTCCTCCAAGGCCGGTGCCAGCCGTCAGGAAGCGCTATTGAGCTTTCAGATTGCAACAGAAGGGGCGGGGGGAACTTCGAGGATTTTGAGGGAGCTGGCAATTGTTGCCAGTGTATACCACGCAATCGAGAGGTGGATGTATGAGCGTGTATCCGCCCGGTTTTGCAGCCCAATTTGATGCAAAATGGGGCATCCCGACGCAAGACGCCCCATCCGTGGATGAGGAAGCCATTTTCGACCACTTCGCTGCTTGGTCTATTTTTAAAACTCCGCGCTGACCTTGCCCTCAGAATGCGTATCCCTTAACCAGCCGGTCTTTGAGGATTAAATTCATCCTCGTCGTAGTAGTGGCGGTGGAAATGTGGGAATCGGCTTCATCGATTTCCAAGGTTTGTGGGAAGGGCGGAAAACAGCATCATCGTTTTCCGGGCTTTCCATGAACCGTCATTTCCACGGCCTGCCTCGATCGCCGCGCACTTTCAGGCGGCGATTTTCACCGTAGCCTCCGTCCAGTTTTGTTCGAATTGCATCGGGCTGACATAGTTCAGCGTCGAGTGCATGCGTGTTCGGTTATACCAGAGCAGCCAGGTGCAGACTTCATCCTTGGCCTCGCGGATGGTTTCAAAACGCTGGCCGTGTAGCCGTTCCACCTTCAGCGAAGCGAACAAGGTCTCCGCGCAGGCGTTGTCCCAGCAGTTGCCCTTGCGGCTCATCGACGGCGTAATGCCATGCTCTTTGAGTACCTCACTGAAGTCGTCGCTGGCATACTGACTGCCGCGATCGCTATGAAAGATCAGTTCTGCATCCTTCTCTGGATTGCGCTTGAACCAGGCCATCTCCAGAGCGTCGATCACCAGGTTGCGCTGCATGTCGGGCCGCATCGACCAACCCACCACTTTACGGCTGAACAGATCGATCACTACAGCAAGAAATAGCCAGCCTTGCTCGGTGGCGATATAGGTCAGATCGCCAACCCACGCCTGATTGGGCGCCGCAGCAGTGAACTTGCGATCCAGCACGTTGGGCGCAATCGGCAGGTTGTGCCGGCTGTCGGTGGTGGCCACGCGGAAACGCCGCTTGCCGCGCGCCTGAATACCGTGCTTCTGCATCAATCGCTGCACCCGCAGCTTGCCCACGCGAATGCCTTGCGCCCGCAGTTGCCGCCAGATGCGCGGCCATCCGTACGCGCCGCGATTCTCCGCATAAACGGCGCTGATGTGAACCAAAAGTGCTTCATCGCTGAGGTGACGGCGCCGGGCAATCTCCACGCGACGGGCCAGGTGTTCATGATAGCCAGAGACGCTCACCCGCAGCACCCGGCACTGCACTGAGATCGGCCAGACTCGCTTGTGGCGTTGGATAAAGGCGTACTTCATTTCTGGCACTTCGCAAAATACGCCGTGGCTTTTCCCAGAATGTCGCGCTCCATCGTCACCCGCGCTAACTCCGCACACAGACGGCTGTTCTCCATCTGCTCGGCAGTTACCTGCGGCTTGCCGCTGGCACCCTTCAGCGTTCCAGCTCGACTCTCCCTGACCCAATTGCCCAAGGTCTGCTCAACTACACCCAGACTGCGAGCTGCCGCTGCCTGGCTCTGGCCCGACTCCACTAGCCGAACCGCCTCTTGCTTGAACTCCAGCGTGTAACGTCCCCGCGTTGCCTTCGTCATCTTCGCTACCCTTTCGCATTAGAACAGCTCGCTAAGGGGTACGTTTTGCGCGGGCAAGGTCACGCTGCCAGTCTAGAGCGGGGCGGCCCAAAAGTCAAAAAGAACTCTTGTCCAACGCAAGATGAGCCTGAAGGGGGAAGTTGATTCCAACGCAAGATGAGCCTGAAGTCGTAGGTGCGGGCAAGCTGAGGATGGATGATCAGCGTGCTTGGAGCAGAGAAGTTGAGTTTGGTTGAGATCGAGGCATTTCTTACGGCCTCGGATAGTGTGCGGTTTGTTGGTTCAAGCCGCGTGGAGCTCTATAAATGGGTGGAGCGTTTGCTCTGCCATCACGAGTACCCGCGGCAGAAGCGGCGCGCGAACGGGATTCTGCAGGCCTACATCGAGCGCATTGCCGGCTTCAGCCTTTCTCAGTCCACGCGGCTGATTGGGGGCTATGTCAAGGCCGGACGGATCGTGCCCAAGCCCTCGCTTCGGCCCCGATTCCAGCGCCGCTACACTGCTGCCGATGTGGAACTGCTGGCCTCGGTCGATGAAGCCCACGACGGGCTCAGCGGTCCAGCTACCCGGCACATCCTCAAGCGCGAGTTCGAGGTCTATGGTAAGGCCGAGTTCGAGCGCCTGGCCCGGCTCTCCAACGGCCACCTCTATAACCTGCGGCGCAGCCCGCGCTACGACCGGCGCCACTACGAGAAGACGCGGCCCACGGTGATCCAGATCGGCGAACGGCGCAAGCCCGAGCCCAACGCTCAACCCGGCTTTTTGCGCATCGATACCGTGCATCAGGGCGATGGCCCCGAGGGCAAGGGAATCTACCACATCAACGCCGTCGACGAGGTTACGCAGTGGCAGGTGGTGCTGGCTA
>JAJZNH010000104.1 GCA_021811745.1 Acidobacteriota bacterium | reverse complement strand
GGGATCGGCCAGTTTGGTTTCAATTTGAGCGAGTTCCCTGCGCAGACGGGCAGGGTCAAAGATACTCCCGCAGGTCGCGCACTTGGTCGCGCACAGGAGCGTATGCGAATTCGAGATCGGACAACGCCATGTTGCTCTTCTGACCTGACTTTGGATTAGCAAGTTCGCCCGCCACGGCGGGTTGGCGAGTTAGCGGGAGCCTGCTGAAGCGGGATAGAGAGACTTCAACATCTTCTGCAGGCACAAGATAACAGCACCTATAGACAGTATGGCACAGAGCCAGGCAAACACGTCACCGTGGACGGTGTAGAAGGTCATGTCGTCGCGGAATGCGAACGCGGCTGGCAGGGCGTCCACGCGGTGCCGGGAGATACTCTGCCGCACCCGACCGTAAGGGTCGATAGCGGCGGTAACGCCGTTGTTGGTATCGCGCAGCAGCCAGCGGCGGTTTTCGATGGCCCGCATGCGCGCCATGTTCAGGTGCTGCCAGGGGGCGCTGGTATCGCCGTACCAGCCATCGTCGCTGATGTTCACGAGCACCTGGGCGCCGAGCCGCGCGAATTGCCGCACCTCATCGGCAAAAACGGCTTCATAACAAATGAAGAAGCCGTAGCGATGGCCATTGAGGCGGAAGACTTTGCGCATATCACCACGATCGAACTTCGAGACCCGGCCGGTGAGCTTGTGCGCAAAGAAAAAGAGCTGTTCAAAGGGGACGTACTCGCCGAAGGGGACGAGGTGAATCTTGTCGTAGCGGCCAACCAGCGCGCCGTCAGAGCCGACGATCAATGCGGAATTGTATTCGTGCCAGCTCTGATCATCCTCGGAATAATCAGCTCCGATGGCTCCGACCACGAGTGGCGACTGCGTGGCCGATGTGATCGTGATGAACGCCTGTTGCAGCCGGGGATCCTGCTGAAAGTACGGCGCAGGCGACTCCGGCCACGCCACCAGATCGGGATGAGCAAGCGGCGTTGCGCACTGCGGATCAATCACTGGCGCGCCGGTCTGCGGAATTCCGGCGATGTAGCTTTTGCACGTCTGGCTGCCCAGCTTGATGAATCGCGCGATATGCCGGTTCCACTGCCCCGGACCATTCCAGAAACCGACTCCGCCAACGTCGAGATTGGGCTGGATGAGCACAGCAATTGCCGTGGGCGCGGGGCTGGGTGGCTTGACGAAGATTCCTGCCGTGCCAGCGATGGCAAGCGCGACGCCGAGCGGACCACAAAGCCTCTTGCTCCTGCGGGACTCAAGCACCAGCCCGCCGGCGACGAGCGCGTTGACGGCGACCAGAAGAAAGCTGATGCCGTAGACGCCCGTCCACGGGGCAAGCTGGTTTACGAGGGCGTTGTCCACCTGGGAGTAGCCCAGCTGGTCCCAGGGAACGCTGGTGATACGCGCGGCGGCCAGCTCCAGCGCGGCCCACAGGAACGGCGCGAGAACCAGCGCCCATCGCGCACTGCCTGTGGCCCGCCGCACCACGAAAACGCACAGACCGAAGATGCCGAAGTAGAGCCCGAGAACCAGGCTGAATCCCGCCAGCAACAGCGCTGAAACCAGCGGCGACAAATCGCCGTAGAACCGCATGGTGTCGTAGATCCAATAGCAATTACCCGCGTACCAGAGGATGCCGCAGAGGTAACTGAGCAAAAAAGCGCGGCGAAATGCACGCGGCCGTTCGGCGCTCCTGCGGCTGAGGATCGCCCAAAGAAGCGGCACCAGCGCAAACCAGGCAAAGACCGAGCGCCAGGGAGGCAGCGGTCCGGCCAGCGGGAACGGCAGCTCCAGCAGGCCCGCGGAAAGAGCCGCGGCAACCCACAGCTTCCACGATTCCCGCATCGATTCCAGCTTTCCGGACGATCTCTGCATACAGGGGCGAGTGTATCGCATGCGACCGGCAGAGCCGGCGTCAGGCTATAATCAACGCTATGATCTTGGCGATTCTGGGAATGCGCTTGCTCGAAGTCATGTTTTTCGTCGGCATCGTGGGCTCGGCCGTGGTGGTACTCCTCAGTTTTGTGGAGGACTGGAAAGAGCTGTTCGGCAAGGACTAGCCGTCATCCTTCAATTGTTACTTTTGGGCCTTCCTTTCGAGATCATTGATTTCCATTGACATAGTTATTCTCCAGACATAGACTCACCGCAGGGCGGCGGTGGTTTCGCTTTCCCCAACTCCAGACCGCCGGCCGCGCCGGCCCTCCTTGCGATGGCATCTACTCGAACGACTGTTGCGCCTCCATCTGATCGGGTTCGCCTCATCGTGGCATCCTCCGTGATGCTCACGTTTATCTCTTTCTGGCGCGCCGCAGCTATTGTTCTCAACGACCTTGGATCGTCGGCTTTCTATGCCGGCGGCATTGCCGAGCAGGCAATCGGGGCATCGGCGCCGTGGTTCATCCTCGCCATCATGCTCTTCAGCTTCGCGGTCCGGGCAGTCTACGTTGAGAGCTGCTCGATGTTTACGCGGGGCGGCGTCTATCGCGTCGTCAAAGAGGCGCTGGGCGGCACTTTTGCCAAGGTCAGCGTCTCCGCCCTGATGTTCGATTACATCCTGACGGGGCCGATCTCGGGCGTCTCCGCCGGGCAATATATCACGGGGTTGATGAACGAGCTGATGCAGGTCGCAAGCCACAGTCACTGGCTCCCGCCTGCCCTGATGAATGCGCAGAACCAGCCGTTCCAGTTCGATATGAACTCGACCTCGGCGGTCTTCGCCGCCGTGGTCACCATCTACTACTGGTGGCAGAACATCAAGGGCATCGAAGAATCAAGCGACAAGGCGATGCGGGTCATGGAGATCACCACGGTGATGGTGGTGATCCTGATGATCTGGGGCACCTATTCGGTGTTTGTCCGGGGCGTGCATCTGCCGCCTTCCCCGATACCGGCGCATCTGAAATTCAGCAAGGACGCGCTGGGATTCCTCAGAGGCACCGGACTGCCGATCTTCGGCCTGTTCGGCATTCTGATGGCCTTCGGGCACTCCGTGCTGGCCATGAGCGGCGAAGAGACGCTGGCCCAGGTGAACCGGGAGATCGGGCATCCCAAGCTGAAGAACCTGAAGCGCGCGGCTATCATCATCGCCATCTACAGCCTGATCTTTACCGGTGGCGCCACGCTGCTGGCATCGATGCTGATTCCCACCTGGCCCCGCACTCACATCTACCAGGACAACCTGATCGCCGGCCTGGCCATGTACATGGTTGGACCGATGTTTATGCGCATCGCCTTTCGCATCTTCGTGGTGATTGTGGGCTTCCTGATTTTGTCGGGCGCTATCAACACCTCGATCATCGGTTCGACGGGCGTGCTGATGCGC
>JAJZNH010000486.1 GCA_021811745.1 Acidobacteriota bacterium | reverse complement strand
GTGTGCCGTGCATCATCCATGCGCAGCCGTGGAATCACGCCCAACCGGGCATATCCCTTTGAAGCATAAAGCTTCTTCAGGCGATCAAGCCCCTTGCCAATCGCGGTTGCGCTGAACAGGTCTCCCGGGTGAATCGGGAACTGTTGGAGGATCTCGCTCTGCGGAAAGGCGCGAGCGCCGTCGACCACGATCCCCGCAAGCTTGTACTGCGAGCCGGCGGAAATGCGGACGGAGATATCCACGGGATGCGCTGGCGGCGCTGCCAACAGGCCGGGAAGAGCTTGAATCTCGACGTGTGCTTTCGCGTAGCCACGGTCGCGCAAATTCTGCCGAATACGCTCAGCCAACTCCACGGGCGGATAGGTTCGACCCTGGTATGCATAAATAATCTCCTGCCGCTCATGCTGGGGCAGGTCATTAGAGATGATGGCCAGCTTGCGCACCTGCAAGCGCATCTCCGCCGACCGCTGTGTGTCGCGTTGCGGGGCGTCGCCCGGACTGTCACTGCTATGCACTGCGGGAATTGAGCCGGCAAAGACTGCGCGTAACTCTAAGTTAGGGCCAAATCCAATCGGCAAAGGTGGGTAGGTCGATCCGGTAATAGCATCCCAAGCGGCGCGGTCAAAGGCGGCGTCGCCCGACTTCTTTTCGAGCACCACGCTGCCATCCATGACGCGGCCGCTGGGCAGGACTCTGAAGCGAATCATCACCTCGCCAGGTTCTGGAGCACCACGTTCTATTTGCATTAAGTCGCGTAAGGTGCTGTCCGTTGCTTGCCGCCAACGAGTGAGCCAATCGCGGAAATTTACACCTTCACTATTTGAGATTACCTGAACACCGAGCCCCGCGAGAGCGGCAGTCGAAGGCAGATCGGTTTCCCCCGCGGGAGCCATCGCCGATGGCCAAGGTGATCGCAGCTGATATTCTCCGCAGCCGCAGTCATCCACGAATCGAAAATCAACATCCTTTCGCGCGACCGCAGCTCGCGCCTTAATGCCTGATCCATTTTGATTCTTCACCGACGGCCCTGCAATCTGAATGGATCGGTAATGCCAAACCTCAAATGGCTTCGTTGAACCATTTGCTCCTGAAGGATGCGCGTCGATTGAATCGGGCGGCCCAAAGTCGATGTAAACATGGCCGCGGTCGGTCTCCCACCCGGGCTCTCCTGTTTGGGCGAAATGCATGTTGGCATAGGCGATGCGCCGGTAGTGCTCCTGCTTGTACTTGTTGACGGGGCTTCCGGGGTTTGGATTGCGAATCTCCCAGAACTGCCGGATGAACTCGTCGCGCTCCTGATCGTTCTTGAGGCGCAGGAAGGCTTGCTTTTCCTCGGGCGTGATGATCCAGCGAGCATCCTGGTCGAGCCATTGCCTGTACATGGCGGCGTGCTTGCCGGTGATTTGCCCGGTAGACTCGGCTTTCTGCTCCGTTGCCGACTGTGCGCGTGCTGCTCCCAGCGCGGCCAGCGTAGCGGCTGCACCAACCATAACCAACAGGATGACGGCTGCTGCGCGCGGAAATACGGTAGCCTGCTTCACGCCAAGTACTCGCGCGATTCTCATCTTCAGCACTCCTCCGGTAGCGGCAAAGGCTCCGGCTGGCGCCGGGCGGCGTCTTTCTTCAAGAAAGCTCAGAGCCTTTGCATACGCCAGGCGGTCGCCGCAAACTGCAACTGCCAGGTCGTCGCAGCAGTGTTCGCGCTCGCGCCGGATGCGGCTGGACACCCACCAAACGGCGGGATGATAGAAGAGCACAGTTTCAACCACGGACTGGACGAGGTTCACCAGATAATCGTGGCGGCGAACGTGTGCCAGCTCGTGGGCAAGAATGGCCTCGATCTGCGCAGACGACAGTCGGGTCACGCACCCCAGCGGGATGAGGATGACCGGGCGCAGCCAGCCGATCACGGTGGGCGCCTGCACGCGGGCAGAATGAAGCAGCCTGATGGTTTGCGCAACTCCGAGCCGGCCGCGAAGCGCCTGCACCATCGTCTCCAGTTCCGCAACCGCGGGCTCAACCGCAAGCAGCTTTATCTTCCTCGTCGCCATCAGTCCGAGATTGAGCCGGCACAAAAGAACCAGGACACCAGCGAGCCAAAAGCCAATCACCGCCGGCAGAGACTGGTTGAGAGCCCGCTCGCATCGAACGGTCCATGGTTCTGCGGATGTGGCCAGAGGATTGCTCAATGCCGGTTCAAGGTTCTGAGCGGGGGGCGCGGCGGTAAAAAGTTCTGGCCTGGCTTGCATCTGCGCGGCCAGTACAGCGAATGTGATCAGCGGCAGAACCACCATCAAAGCCATGGCGACGCAGGCGGCTACGTAGCGCGGATGCGAGGCGCGCGAAGGAAGAAAGCCCAATACGCACGCCAGCAGCAGAGCGACAAGTGTACCCTGCCAGCAGAAATGCAGGAGCGTCCAACCAAGGACGTGCACCAGCGGCAGCGTAGAGAGTTGTGCGAAGGCAGTCATGCTTTCCCCTTTTCAAATTTCTCGATCATTTCCCGGATTTCGGCCAGTTCTGATGAGGAGATTGGCTGCGAACTTAGCGCGCCCAAGACCAGGCTTTTTGCGGAACCATCGAAGACGCGCTCAAGAAGATTGCGGGTTAGCTGTAACTGGGTCTGCTCCCGCGGTATTCCCGCCTCATAGACATGAGACCGGAAGCGCTCGCTCCGGGTAAGGAGGCCTTTTTCGGTCATTACCTGCATTTGTTTGAGGGCCGTGGTATAACCGGTTCGCCTGTAGCGCAGGGCGGTGTGGACTTCCCTAACCGTGCTCGGACCGCGGCTCCATAGGATTTGGAGGATCGCCAGTTCGGCTTCGGTGGGCATCGGGACTTTGCCGGAAGATTTGCGCTGTTGAATCATGGAAAGGATAATAGTACGACAAGAATCGTATGTCAACCATGATGATCGTACATTATTAAGCGCCTGACGCCCTTCCAGATCGGAACTGCTGGTGGATGGCTCAACCGGACAAGTCAGCGTGGCGGCATCAACAGGTGGAGTACAGGGAGGCGCTGCGCGATTACCAACCCATTTGCCGCATTCGCTCAAGGATGATCGCGCTGTAGCGATCCATGTGCTGGGGGCGCCACCTCAGGGGCGCCGGCAGAATCGCGGCGAGCCGGGCCGCCTGTTGCCGGCTTATCCTCCGGGCGGGGATTCCGTAGTAGTAACTGCACGCTGGCTCGGCGCCGTAAATGCCGGGGCCCCATTCGACCACGTTGAGGTAAAGCTCCAGGATGCGCCGCTTGCCAAGGACCAGTTCAGCCACCGGGACCAATGTGAATTCCGCGCCCTTGCGGAGGATAGAGCGGCCGGGTCCA
>JAJZNH010000224.1 GCA_021811745.1 Acidobacteriota bacterium | reverse complement strand
GGGAGGTTGAGCGTAACGCTGGTGGCCTGAAGACTGTTGCTCGGCGGACCGGCGCTGCCATCGCCCGCAACCGTGATTATGTCGCCGGCTGCGTAGGATCCGGTGGCTTTGGCCAGGACCTCGCGGATGCGGTTGTGGTGCGAATCGGCGATAAAGAGGTCGCCGGCGCCGTCGATCGCAACCCCGGAGGGCAGATAGAGATCGGCTTTTGTGGCGAGCTGCCCGTCGCCCAAATACGTCCACTGGCTCAGAGTGCCGGCGGCGATGCTGATGGTCCCCGGGACCAGCACCCCCAAAGGCCCCGAGCCGGTTCCGGTGAGGTATTCGGTGCCCAGAGTAGTACCGGAAGAATCAACAAGGACCACTGCTCCGTCGCGCGGCCCGGGGTATTTGGGGGCGAATACGACGCTGACGTTGCAGCTGTTGCCAAGGGTGATCCCGGCGCAGGAATCGCTCCCGGATTCCGTGAAGTCAAGGTTCGGCGCGCCCTGGGTAAGGACCTCGGCTTTGGCGACGGTTCCGGCGGTGGTTACCTTGACGGAGACGGTCTGAGCCGAGGAACTGGACCCGACCTGCGTCGTTCCCGCAAAGGTGTAGAGGCTCTGGGCATGCGCCACCGGGATAGCCATCAACGGCACGGATAACAAAATGGCGGCGAAGCGGGAGGAGCGCCGAAACACGCGCGGGAGAAGGCGCGGAGACAGTTGGGCATTCGACAGGGGAAAACGCATGGCACATCCTTGGAAATTCATCGCTGAAGCCCGGGCGGAGCAGGGACAGACTTCAGAAACCTCAGCAGAGGCAGCTTTCGACACAGTAAGGCGTCTGATTGCGGCGAGCGGCAACCCAACTGGCACGTTCCAAATGCTGAGAACTGCCGCCAGGATACCACGGAGGGCACCCGTCAACCATTACTTTCAGGTTCAGAGAAGTAGTACTTTCGGGGAATGGCAACGGCTGTTGCTCAATTGTCACTTATCACATCGGTAAATTCTCTGCCGAATCTCTGGACGGCAAGGCGCAATCCGCCGCTGCCAGCTCCGCTTTGGCGATCCTGTTTGGCAGCGGAGGCTCGGTTGTTTCCGGAATTGGCTGCTCGCTGGTGCCGATGCTTGCGAACAAGATGTGAGCTCCGGCCACTCTATCTGTTCATCGGACTGGTGGGTGCCGCGTTTACCCTGAGCCTGCTGCTGATGCCTCGAGTTCCCTGGGCGTACGGCCTGGCCTTTTTCAGACAGAACATTCGTCGGCTACCGCGACCGCGTGGCGCTGCCTTGCTCGAAGTCAGCGCCGTGGCACTCAGTATTTGTACAGGCTCAGGTGGCGAATGGTGAACTGGCCGTCCGGTAAGCGCAGATAGCGTCCCTGATTGTCGTCGTCGCCGTTGAGCTCGCGGCCGGGCGTCCACTTGCCTTTCACGTAGGCCCCTTCCCATATCTCGTCGATGCCCGCCTGCGCGCCTTGTTTTCCCGCACCGGCAAAGGTCAGATCCATGCCTGTACCCGCCGCCAGAAAACTGTTCGGTCCCATCTGCATAATCAGCCCACCATGAGCGTGCGGTATCACGGGCGCTTTCGGCGCTCCGCGCGGCCGGAAGACCTGGCTTCCGAAGTTCGCGGTGAATCGATAGCCGCCCAGCGTGAAGCTCTGCCGAGTCAGGTCATCCTTGCCATTCATACTCATCGGTGTGCGAACTCCCACCATCTGGCCGGTTCCCTGCTTCGCCAGAATCAGCGGCGTAAGCTGCTTCACCATCTCGTAGACATCGCCCAGAACTTTTTGCTGATGCGGAGGCAGGAACTCCGGCGCATAGACGGAGTATCCCATGGCGTTCAGCTTGCCGTAGGCGTACAGCGCATTGGCCCCGAGATTGGCTGCCGTCGTGCGTCCGCTCTCCGGCACAAACAGAGGATTCCCCGGCTGCGTATAGGCGTCAGCCCAGTGCACGAAGTTAGGGAAGTAAACATCGGGCGAGAAGAAGTTGATGGCCGGCGCAGCCGCCCGCCAGATGTCGAACAGCTGCGGCAGCGGAGCTCCGTTCGGAAATGTTCCCGGAGGGTTGCCGGGGCCGAGCAGCGCTGCGTTCACATACATCGGCAGCGAATAGACCGCCTTGCCCGCCGCGGCCACTTCTCCGGTGTAGCGGGCCTCGGTCCACGCGGTAAACAGGACTCCGGTGCCCGGCCCTGGCCCAAATGTCTGCGGCCAGTTCGCACCTGTCTTTGCTCCTTGGGATTCCCAGGCGTGTCTGACCCAGGGCACCAGCGTCGCTCGATGCTGGCTCAGGTACTGCGTCAGCGCCGCGGGAACGGGGGCATCGTAGGCGGCATTCGCCTCCGGACTGTAGTCGCGCGCCTGCGGACCTCCGGCCGAAAGGATCATGCCGACTTCGTTTTCCACCTGCACCAGAATGACGGTGTGCTCGGTTCCGTCGAACTGCTTCAGGTGCCGCATCAGCGCCACAAACGCCGCCTTGTCCGCGTCCAGATTATTCGCGCTCTCGGCGGTGAGGATTTCCAGCTTCCGTCCGTCGGACGATTCGGCGCGTGGAAATCGTTGCGGATTCGCCTTCACCCAGCCCGGCACATAGCAGGACATGCTGTTCTTCCACGTGCCAAACCACAGCAGCACCAGCTTCATGTGGTGCGCGCGCGCGCCTTCGATCAGGCCATCGACGGTGCTGAAGTCGAAATGGTGTTCCTGCGGTTCGATCAGCTGCCAGTACACCGGGGCAATGACGGTGTTGAAGTGCATCGCCGCCAGCTTCGGCCAGATTTTCTGCATGAAGGTGAGGCTGGATGCCGTCGAGTTTTCCAACTCCCCGCCGCGCATCAGGAAGGGCTCGCCGTTCACGATCATTTGGGTGACGCCGTGGCGGCGGGCGAGGTGAGGCATGGCTGCCGTGGTTTGCGCGCGAAGCGAGGGCGCGGCCGCAATTGCCAGGCCCAGCAGCACCGCAAACGTGAGCCGACTAGAGGTTTGAAGAGTGCGTCGCCGCGGAGCACGATGGAAAACCAGGATGTCACCTCCGGTGGGTCGCGATCACGCGTCGACCAGCGCAGAAAGTACTGCGCCTGTTTCAGGTCAGCAGCGCGACATCCTCCCAGGAACTGGGTCCGCCGCCAATCAGACACGCCGATGATCGTTTCCCTGCCATCGTTTTTAATGGACGGATATAGTTCGTGTCACGAATAAAATGGGAATATTCCCCAACGGCGAGATCCCACGGGAAACTCAGCCTCTGGACGGGATCGCGCGGACGGGATTGGTGGAGGCGGCGGGAGTCGAACTTTTCCACAAGGCTTGGAATCTATAACTTGCAGATTCTATGA
>JAJZNH010000050.1 GCA_021811745.1 Acidobacteriota bacterium | reverse complement strand
GCCACCCTGCAGGATTTTGGTGACTCGATAGAAATTGGAGAACCGCCTTAGAACGACGGTCCAGCCGTTCCTCGCGGCCGCTCGCTGCGCTCTTTGGCTCTTTGCAGCAATTCATCGAACTCGCTGCGCGGCATCTTCAGCTTATCGGGATGCTGGTCCATCCATTTGCCGAAGGCGTCGTACTTGGCCGCAGTCCAGCCGCCCTCGAACATGCCGCCGTTCTTGCCCTCGCGGTTCAGCTCGAAGTTGTAATCGTCGGTCAGCGCCGTGAACTCGGCGGCGCTGATGGCCTGTTCGGCCAGGCTCGCCGGCACGAACAGCACGCCCTGACGGGGCTGGCCGATCACCAGGTCCCCGGGCAGCACGACGGCGTTGCCGAGGCGGATGGGGCAGTTGATGCCCGTTAGTCCTTCCTGCTGCCACGCGGTTGGATCGTAGCCCTTGTACATGCCGTTGAAATTGGGAATCTCGCGCAGCTCCTGCTGGTCGCGCACGCCGGCGTTGAAGATGAAGCCCGCGTTGGTGTGGCCGGCAATGCCGTTGCCGAGGTTGGAGCCGATGAGCGTGCCGTCGATGATCTTGCCGTAGCCATCGGCCACGTAGACGTCGCCCTGCTGGAGCATGGCGATGGGCCAGCTATTGTTGCCCGGCGCCACAAAGCCCTCGGCCGTGCCTTCGGCCTTGATGGCCTTCTGCATGTCGGGGCGCCAGGGCATGTACTGCGCGGTCAGAGCACGGCCCACGATCGGGCGGTCCAGGTGCAGCGCCTGCCAGTTGCCCTCGTATTGGTTGGCGTAGCCGTGCGCCCGCAGGAAGCCCCACACGTCCTCGATCGTCATTGCCTTGGCGCGTTCGAGCAGAGAGTCGGGCAGTTTCGGCCGGCCGTCGGGGAAGCGCTCGCCCTTCCAGTCGGCGGTGTACATCAGGATCTGTTGCTTTGACATTTCGACCTGTCCAAAGGCAGGCGCGACAGCCAGGCCCATGCATGCGATTGACAGGCCCAAAATAAGCTTTCTCATAGATCTATGTCCTTTCTTGGTCGACCCTATGGTTCGTTTAGGCAGGAGGTAGAGTTCGAGCGGGTGCGCCAGACGCAAGCTGCGCGCCCGGCATGGAAAACCCTCTTGAAATCGAATCCATGCAAACGCTATTGAACCCCTGCGGAGCTGTCAAGGCGAAAACGGCGGCATCTCTTGGGCCGCCGGATCTCAAATGACGAATTGGTGGTGGCAGTTCCATCAAAAATCCCTTGCCAAAAATGAGTTAGCTAGAGTAGCTTCTCAGTGCACGATGATATATCATTCCGATTGTAGATGTTGATGGTTTACGCTCGATCTCAATGGAGGATGTGGTCGGCATTCTCGAGTTGAGCGAAGCAGCCTTTCGCAATAAACGATTCGCGGACGCGAGCAACCGCAATAGTTAAAAGTGCCTCGTTAAGCAAGACAGACCTTTTCGACCAGAGACGCTACCCCTCACGCCCCGGCCAGGCGCACAGGGCAGGTCTTTCCGCATCTGGGGCTGGCCTCGATGGCGCGCCCGGGCGGAGCCGGAATGTTTTTTCTCAAACGGGAGTTACCAATCCATGAAGATCGATCCCAACAAGTGCGTTGCCTGCGGGAACTGCACCTATGTCTGCCCGATGAACGCCATCTACATCGATCCGGTCAAGAATCGAGCCACGATTGACCGCGACGAGTGCGTCGAATGCTATAGCTGCTTTAACGGCCTGAGCCAGGAGCACCTGAACCCCACGCTGGTGCGGGGCATCCGCAAGGTGCTTTCGGTGCTCAAGGTGCGTTTCGACCCAGAGCCGGACGTGTGCCCCACGGCGGCTTTTGAGCCCGACGAGCTGGTTTGGCCGCGTGTGATCCGCCGCGCCTTCTCGGATCCGAGCGTGCCGCACGAGTCCACGGGCGTGGAAGGCCGCGGCACCGAAGAGGTGAAGACCAACGACGTGACCAACCGCGTGAAGGTGGGCGAAGTCGGTTTCACCATTGAGTTCGGCCGGCCCGGCGTGGGCGTGCGCTTCCACCAGATCCAGCACATGTGCTGGGCGCTGGCCAAGTCGAATGTCAGCTTTGAAAAGCGGAACCCCATCACCTCGCTGATGTCGGACGTGGCCAGCGGGACGCTGCGCCCCGACATTCTGGACGAGAAAGTGATGTCGGCGATCGTCGAGATCAAGGTGCCGGTGGAGCGCACGGAAGAAATCATTCGCCTGGTATGGAAAGTGGAGAAGGAACTGAACACGGTGGTGGTGCTGGGCGTGGCGACACGCTGCGAGGAGGACGGCCAGGAACGTACGGTGCTGCCCATCCTGGAGCGGCTGGGCTACAAGCCGCAGCGCGCCAAGACCAACATCGGGCTGGGAAGGGTCATGGCAGACATGAGCTCCAATGCCGTCGCCGCCGTCGCCGCAGAAACCAACCACCAGGTCGCAGTCGGGGCGGCCGGGAAATCCGCATAGGGGGACTGGGACAAATGACGAATACGCTGCATCGATTTGGAAACGCGGAAAGCTTCGACGACGACTACATTGTCTTTGCCATTCCCACCAAGGTGAAGAAGGACCCCGAGGCGGTTCCCAAGCTGCACAAGTTCCTGGAACTGGCGCTGCAGTTCAACCCGGTGAACCTGGGGGACGCGCGCCATGGCGGCGCCTTCCGGCCCAACAAGCATCTGGGTCCCATGGCGCACTGGAACCGCGCCAACAAGCCCGACTTCAGGAAAGTGATCGCGGGCGTCGATTCGCCCTCCACCTGCGCCGCGGTGTTCGACAGCAAGGAAGCCGCTGAGAAGTTTGTGAAGCGCGTGAAGGAGCTGGATCTGGGCCTGAGCGTGAATGTGTCCACGTCGATCGACGGCGCGATCGACTGCTGCGACTATGCGGACCTGTCGCGGCACAGCGTGGGCTACTCGTGCGGGTTCGAAGGCAACACCGAGAAGATTCCCGACACCGACACGGCCATGCTTTCCACGATGTGCGGCCATGGGATGGTGAGCCATTCGCTGGCGAAAAAGATGATCTGCTTCGTCAAGGAAAACCGGCGCACGCCGGAGCAGGCGGCGGCGGTGCTGGCGCGATTCTGCTCCTGCGGCATCTTCAATCCATCGCGAGCCAAGAGGATCCTCGAGAATGCCCGTCAAGGCCATCAGATGTAGCTTTCTTGCCGTACTCGTGCTTGCGCTGGCCGGTTCGCTGCGAGCCGAGGTGAAGGTCTTCAAGGACTTCACCCTGATCGACGGCACCGGCCGGCCTGCTGTTGCCCACCAGGCGATGGTGGTGACCAACGGCCGCATCACCTGGGTGGGAGCGGAGGCGCAACTCCA
>JAJZNH010000191.1 GCA_021811745.1 Acidobacteriota bacterium | reverse complement strand
CCACGAATTGGGTATTCATGCCTCAGAACGCAGTTGCAGCACCAGTTCGATGAGTTCTGTCGCGCGACCCGGTCCATCAACCAGGTGGATGGCTTTTTGCAGGTTCTGAGCCGCCTCCCGGTACCGGCCGTCTTGGAGAACGAGCGTGACCGCTTTGCGAAGCCGCGCGGGATTCAGCCTGTGCCGTGAAACCACGACCGCTGCTCCGCGCGCTTTGACGCGAGCCGCCACGCCCGGCTGATCGTTGCCGAGAGGCACGGCCACGAGTGGTACTCCCTCGGAAAGCGACTCAAGCACCGTGTTGATGCCGGCATGCGTAATCACCAGCGCGGCCCGCTTCAGAATCTCCAATTGGGGAGCAAAGCGCACGACCAGCGGATCGCCGGCCAGTTTACTCAGAGTTGCCGGATCAAGCCCTCCGCCCAACGAAATCAACAATTGGGCGTCAAGCCCGGCACAGGCCTCCGCGATGGTGCGGAAGATGGCTTCTGAGCCGTTCTGAAAAGTGCCCAGCGATGCATAAATAAGCGGGTGCCCATCAAGGCGCTCCCAAGGAAACTCGACCGCCGGGCGTTGCAGAGCGTGTACGAACGGCCCCGTGTAGTAAAGGCCCGCAGGTCTTTCGCCCCGGACCTGGAACTCCAGCGCCTCGGGCAACTGAGTAATCTGTGCCAGAGGCGACAGCCAGTCCGCAGGAGTCATGTGGGGCTTCAGCCCCCATGCCCTGCGCTGTTCATTCACTTCCCTGAAGGTGGCGTATGCCATCCGCAAAAGCAATCGAATGGCAAGGCGGTTCCGCAAGCGGCTTAGCTGATCGTTTCCCGCCGCCCAACCGAGCCAAAAGGGCGGAAACCGGTCGTCATGAACCAACGGAGGCACCAATGCAATGGAGATCCATGGCAGACCCAGATAGTCGGCCACGCTTCCAGCAAAGTCCGCTTCATCCACCAGCAGCGCATCTATGCCCGCAGCCTGCACTGCCCGCGGCCCATCGCGCAGGACCATCCGCGCTGAATTCCTTACCCGCTGCAACGTGAATCGAAGAGCAGCGAGCCCCTTCAATCGGGACATACGCTCGTCCAGCCTCGTGAGAGTGCCAATCGGAAAATCTTCGGCGCCGATCTGATGAAACTCGATACCCGCGGCTCGCACGCGAGCCGCGGTGTCGGCAATCCCGAAGATGACTACGTCATGGCCCCTCGTTTGCAGGGAATGTGCCAAGGCGGTCATCGGATTGAGATGTCCGGTTGCCGGAAAACAAAATGCTCCAAATCTTGCCATTGCTCTCTTCAATCATGCGCTCATCATGCGTTGATTTCAGGTGACTGTGGAATCGGCCCGCGTAGAAGGCGCGATTGAATTTCCTTTCTGAAGCTGATTTCCGACCTGCGGGCTACAACCGGGGCGGCAGCCGGCGAGACGGATTCCATGGAACGGCGCCGTCGAGGAGACCGCACAAATGGCTGTTGAGCAATCGGACTTAATCGTGCCTCAGTGCATCCACAGGCGAGAGCCGCCCTGCGCGCCATGCCGGAAGCGCTCCGGCAATCACCCCGGCGAGCATTGCGATCCCCATTGCCTGGGCGAGCAGCGACCAATGGAGGGACGCGGTAAAAAAGCTTGCTGTCTCCGGCATGGCCGCCAGCACGCGCAGGCCGCACCATCCTAAAGCAATACCGAGCAATCCTCCGCCCACACCGAGCGTGACAGCTTCAATTTCAACGTGCGCCAGGACCTGCCATCGCGTCCAACCCAGAGCGCGCAGAATGCCGATCTCCTGCGTGCGCTCGAAGACTGACATCGCCATGGTGTTGGCGATGCCCAGTATTCCAATAAGAAGGGCCAGCAACGACGTACCCCACGCCGAAGCCTGGGCCAGCTTTACAAATTGATTGTCGCTGGCGCGCTCTGCCGCGGGAACGGCGCGCACTCCCGGCAGCGCGGCTTCGATCTCGGTCTGCGCGTGCTTCAAGTACTGTTCAGGCGATTCTCCGGCGGGCGCCGGGCGCAGCCGCACATCGATCGTCGACACTTTGCCATCCATGCCGCTTAGCTGCTGCAATTGGTCGAGGGGCATGATGATCGCAGCCGCCTCAAGTGTTGAAGCGCCGTGATAGATCGCCGTGACCTTGAATCGCGTGCCTTGCAGATCAAGGTTGTCGCCAGGGTTCTTCTTCAAATCCTGAGCGAGCTGATCGCCGAGCATCACTTCAGGCTTGCCATCGCGAAACCGCCGTCCCGCCAGAATCTGCAGAGAATCAAATTGAAATGCATCACCCTTCCATCCATAGACCAGTGCATTGATGTCCGGGGTTAAGTCCATCAGATTAAAGATCGTGGGCGAGGCCTGTGCCACAACAGGCACATTTCTCAGCTTTGCCGCCACCGACTCGCTCATTGAAGTGTTCAGGAATGTGCCCTGAATCACTGCCATGTCCGTCCCGCTGCCGGAGTAAATTCGCAACCACTGCTGCTCAAATGCGCTCGAAAATCCTACCAGACCGACAAATGCGCCAACCGCCATGCCGATGCCGGAGAGCGTGAGCAGTGTCCTCAACCGCCGGCGACGGAGGTTCTTCAGCATATATCCGGTGAATGTCAATGAATCGACCATGAAGTGGGGGGCGTCCTTCTGTCTTGGCGTGGAAGAGATTCAGCAGTGAGCTTGCCAGGGCGGTATTTGGTGCACCCTTACAGGATAAGAGATTTGGGGAGTTCTTTCCAAATCTCGACCGCCCCAGATCGACGCCGCGACCCTGAAGCGGGCGGGCGCGAGGCAATTCAGAACAGGGGCCGGGATGCAGCCGCAGCCGCTTTCCACTGCTCCGTCACACTCGGAGGCAGCTTGGGCATTGCCGTCAGAAATGTGATGACCTGCCAAATCTGCTTCTCAGCCAGCTTGTGGTTCCAGGACGGCATCCCGCTCCATCGAATGCCATGCAGGATGATGTAGAAATCCTCGTTTTCCGGCAAATCCTCCCTGTCTTGCACAAACTGCTTCGGATGGGGCTTGAGCGCCTCAGCAAAGGCCGATTCACGATGTGCCACGTCTCCGTGGCAGGTAGAGCAATGGGCCTGATAAAGCTTCATCCCGGCTACAAGATTCGGCTCGTCGGGCTGAACGGGATCCCAAACGGGCGGTGCAAGACGTCTTACGGCTGCATCGAGAGATGGTGCGGCGACCCATGTGCTGACAGTATTGTTCGGCATATCCGCGCGCGGGTCGATGAATCCGAAGTACAGAAAGAGGAAGATACCGACGAAAATGAGAATCGCTCCCGCAACGAATCCATCGAAAAACTTGCCCACGGCAGGTTCCTTTCAGATTATGTCC
>JAJZNH010000422.1 GCA_021811745.1 Acidobacteriota bacterium | reverse complement strand
ACATCGATCAGCGTCGCACCCGGCCTGACCATCTCCGGCGTGATGAAGCCCGCGCGGCCGATGGCGGCGACCAGAATATCGGCCTGACGAGTGATCTCTCCGAGGTTGCGTGTTTTGGAGTGGCAGATGGTGACCGTGGCGTTCTCATGCAGCAGCAGCATGGCCGCTGGCTTGCCGACAATATCGCTGCGTCCCACCACCACCGCGTGCTGGCCGGAGATCGCAATCCCGCTGCGCTTGAGAATCTCAAGAATCCCCGCGGGCGTGCACGGAGCCAGCGCCGGCCGGTTGGCTTGCAGGCGGCCTGCGTTCACGGGATGAAAGCCGTCCACGTCTTTGGCCGGATCAACGGCGTCGAGCAAGGCCTTGGTATCAACTTGTTTGGGCAGCGGCAGTTGGATCAGGATCCCATCGATCGCGTCGCGCCGGTTGAGCTCTGCCACCAGCTCCAGCATCGCCGCGGTGGTCACGTCCGCGGGAGGCGTGATCAGATCGCTAAAAAGGCCCAGTTCGGCGCAGGTGGCCACCTTGCTGCGCACATAAATCTCCGACGCGGCCACGTTACCCACCAGCACCGCCGCCAGCCCCGGCCTCACACCCTTCTGCGCCAGCGCGCGCACCTCTTCAGCCACTTCCTGTTTGATGGCTGCGGCAATCGCCGCGCCCTCTAGAATTTTTTCCATTTTTCTTTTTCCTAGCCGCTGCGTTAGAGCAACGCCACAGTTGATGTTTCCGGGCAGGGGCTAAAGCCCCAAGAGTTCCTGGGCGCTTTTTCGGCTCGGCTAAAGCCGTGCCTTTATTACAAAACCCCACCGGGATGCAGCAACTCTGGTTCTGCTCTAGCAACGAGATTTCGGATCGCTTCCACTTTCATTCTAGGACCCGCGACCGAAGGCGCAGCCGGCATCACTCAACGGACGGGTTGCGTGCATCGAATGCCGGTGCGTGCGCTTCGCCCTCTACTCATCGGAGAAGCACGAGCGATGTGGCCATGCGCTCTGCTACAGCCCGAGCCGCGACCACATCGCGTCCACTTTGGCTTTGGTGGCGCGGTCCATCTCGATCATGGCCGGCCACGGCCGCTCGAAGCCCTCCGCCTTCCACTTGCGGGTGGCGTCAATGCCCATTTTCGATCCGTAGTTGGGCAGGCGCGCAGCATGGTCGAGCGAGTCCAGCGGGCCCAGCGTGAACTGAATGTCGCGCTCAGGGTCGATGTTGTTGGCTACGCGCAGCACCACCTCGGCGATGTTCTGCACGTCGCAATCCTCATCCACCACCACGATGCACTTCGTAAACATAGCCTGACCCAGCGACCAGATGGCGTGCATCACCTTGCGCGCCTGGCCGGGATAGCTCTTCTTGATGGAGACGATCATCAGGTTGTGGAAGACGGCCTCGACGGGCAGGTTGATGTCCACCAGCTCAGGGATGGTCATCTTCATCGCGGGCAGAAAGACGCGCTCCACGGCCTTGCCCATCCATGCATCTTCCATGGGCGGCTTGCCCACGATGGTCGCGGCGTAGATGGGGTCCTTGCGGTGCGTGATGCAGGTAAGGTGGAAGACCGGATACTCGTCGGTGGGCGTGTAGAAGCCGGTGTGGTCGCCAAAGGGGCCCTCCGAGCGCAGCTCGCCCAACTCCACGTAACCCTCGAGCACAATCTCCGCCTGCGCCGGCACTTCCAGATCGACTGTTTCGCACTTCACGATCTCCACAGGCTTGCCGCGTAGGAAGCCAGCGATCATGAACTCCTCCACCTCCGGCGGTGCGGGCACAATGGCCGCGAAGGTCGTAGCAGGATCGGTGCCGATGGCCACGGCCACCTCCATCCGCGAGCCCTTCAGGTTACCGAGGGAGACTTGCGGCAGGCCGCCAATGGGCCCATCGGGAACGGCCGCCGCTCCGCCCGAGGACTCCGCCATCATGGCCACGCGCGCGCTCTTCTCGCCGAAGTCTCCGCTCGCCTCCGCAGCCGAGGCGGCCGCGGCACGGAGCGCCTCGCGGTAGTGCTCGGCGGCCACCTTCTGCCGCTGCCAGTGCATGCCCGTCGTCCGGCCATCGTACACCTGCATGCGGTACATACCGATGTTGCGCTTGCCTGTGCGCGGATCGCGCGTGTGCACGCAGGGCAGCGTGATAAAGCGACCTCCGTCGTGCGGCCAGCACTTGAGGATGGGCAAAAAGCCCAGGTCGAAGTCCTCGCGCCGGACGACTTCCTTGCACGGCGCGTCCTTCGCGCTCACGGTCTTGGGAATGGCGCTGGTGAGCGCGCCCAGTTGCGGCAGCATCTTGAGCTTGTCGACAAATCCCCCTGGAGCCTTGACGTTCATCAGCCCCTTGATGCGCTCGGCAATCGCGTCCAGCCGGTCAACGCCGAGCGCAAGCGCCATGCGCCGCTCGCTGCCGAACTGGTTGATGAAGATCTTGTGCCCCGGATGGCCCTTCACGTTCTCAAAGAGCAGCGCCGGTCCGCCTGGAGCGTACTTTTCACTCTGCGAAGATGCAGGCGCCCCATCCTTCGAAAGTTCTCTGCTCGAAGAGAGGGCGTGGGAACCCATCTTCGACACGCGGTCGGTGATCTCCGTGATCTCCAGCTCGGGCGAAACCTCTTCGCGGATGCGCTTCAGCTCGCCGTGCTTTTCCAGGGTTTTGATCCAGTCGCGCAGATCCTCGTAGGCCAAGGGACTTGCTCCATGTGGTAGTGTGCGTTCCTCCACCATGGTACGGCAGGAACCGGAGAACAGAGATGAGGAGCTCCCGCAACCGGCAACTGGGAACTGTGAGCTGAGCCAGCCCCGCTGGATGGGAAGGCGCGTTGCCTTCCGAGCCGAGCTGTGCCATGCTCACGATACATAGGAGTTGCCATGACCCCCTCCCCCCGGTCAAGCAAGTCTCCGAAGACGCGGAGGCCGCGCAAAAAATCGAAGTTCGGCTGCAGGCCCTACTTCAAGCTACCCACTGATCTCATTGCCGCCGCTGCCGGTGCTTGGAACGTGCCCAATCTTTGCGCCGCATACAACTGGCCTGCGAACATGCCCGGCGGCGGCATCATTGCCATCGTCGAGTTGGGCGGCGGCTGGGTGCAGTCGGACATGGATTCGTTCTTCCAGGCGCTGGGCCAGCCCGTGCCCTCGATCACCGACGTCTCGGTGGACGGAACCGAGAACACACCCAATCAGAGCAATGCCGATTACGAGGTCGCGCTCGATATCCAGGTCTCCGGCGCGTCCTATTACGCGGCAACGGGACAAGCCGCCACCATTCGGATTTATTGGTCGCAAGACATCGCCTCGGCGGTACAGAAAGCGGCCTCTGACGGCTGCAGCGTGTGCTC
>JAJZNH010000358.1 GCA_021811745.1 Acidobacteriota bacterium | reverse complement strand
CTCGTTGCGCAACGCGATCGCTCTGGCCATCGAGAATAACCTCGATCTCGCTTATTTCCGCTATAACTTCCCCATTGCGCAAACAGACCTCGCGCGAACCAAGGCCGGCGGCGCCGCGAACGGCGTCAATACCGCAATTGTGCAGTCTTCGACGCAGGGCGGTTTCGGCTCATCGAATACCGGCTTCGCTTCCGCCAGTTCGGGATCGGCCGGCGTGCGTGCGGTCGGCATCGTGACCTCGACGCTCGGCGCCGGAGCCCCGGTCCCGTCCTTCGATCCCTATCTGAATTTCAGGGGTTTCGTGGATCACACCGTCTCCCAGGAAAGCAACATCTTCCTGGCTGGTGTTCCCATCTTCGAGCAGAACACCATCGAGGCCGTGGCAAACTACACACAGTCGTTTGCATTGGGCACCAATCTTAGTGTCAATTATGTGGGGCAGCGCCTGGCGAATAACAGCCCTTACGAAACCATCAATCCCACGCTCTACTCGAATTTCCAGTTGGTGCTCAGCCAGCCGTTGCTCGCAGGTTTCGGCCTTGCTAGCAATGAGCGCTACATTGAAATCGCAAAGAAGGATCTCACGGTTACCAACCTTGCGTTTCGTGCCCAGGTCATCGCGACCATCACGCAGGTGGAAAACATCTATTGGGATCTCGTGAATGCCTATGAAGACGAGCAGGTCACGGAGCGCTCGCTTGCCTTTGCGCAAAAGACCCTCAAGGACGACCAGGAGCAACTTAAGCTGAACGCCATTCCGGCCGTACAGGTCATGAAAGACGAGGCGGGCGTGGCCACCAGCGAAGGCGACCTCACCATTGCGCGCGCCAATCTCCGCCTGAACGAGCTTCTCATGAAGAACGCCATCACCAGGAGTGACGATCCAATCATTGACGAAATGCCGGTTATTCCTCTGGATCGCATCGGCTCGCCCGATCCCAACGCCTCCAAATCGATTGACGAGCTGATCGCCGAGGCTGAAAAGAACCGCCCCGACGTCGCGGAGGACGAAATCGCGATGCAGAAGGCGCAGGCCAGTTTGAGATCTATTCGGAGCGAGCTATTGCCCAGCTTGAATCTCTACGGCCTTTATGCCGGGGCCGGCACCGCGGGGCCCATCAACCCGAACTGCAGCCTGGGGCCGTCAGAATGCAACTCCGATCTACCCACGGGCTTCGGCAGCATGTTCGTGAATACTTTTAATTACTCTTCGCCGGAATATCAGGTCGGCATGACTCTGTCGATCAACCTTCGCAACCGCGTCGCCAAGGCAGATCAGTTTCGAGCCGCGCTGGAATACAGGCAGCGCCAGATCTCCTTTGAGGAGCAGAAGAAAAGTATCCGTTTCGACGTCCGCAATTCGCTGTTTGCGCTGCAGCAGGCTGAGGCCCGCGTTGATGCCGCACAGAAGGCGCGCGATCTGGCGCAGCGTATGTTTGTAATCACCCGGCAGGAACAGAAGCTCGGCGCCAAGTCCGCCTATGACACGCTGGCCGCGCTACACGACCTGGCCATTGCCGAATCCTCCCTCGTAGCCGCGCAGACGGCGTATGAGAAGGCGAAGGTCGATATCGATCGCGCTACTGGAGAAACGCTGCAACTGACGGGCGTCTCGATCGACGATGCGAAGATGGGCATAGTGACGCATGGGCCGTAGAATTTCTGGAAGAGTTCATGTCTGCCGCAGTACAACCCATCCCGCGTGTTGCCGTTGACCAGGCTCGCGGCCAGGCCGGGGCACGTTGGATATCATGCAGAAGAAACACAAGCCCTGTGCGGGATCGAATCGACAAACACTCCCAGTAAGGCGCGATCCGGCTGCCAAGATTGGGCTCGCGGCGGCTGAGCGTCCTTAATCGCAGACCAGCATGCCCGCATCGAAGGAGATGGACTCATCGCCAGGCTCCGCGCCGGAGCCCGATCCGAAATCCGGCTCCGCCGCGAGTTGCCGCGCAAAGAACTGCTCCACTTCGTTCAGCACCGCGGGTCCTGTGCGGGCCTGGTAAATGGCTGCGCGTAACTTCGCGCCACCCGGCACGCCATGGGTGAACCACGTTGCGAACTGCTTCATCTTTCCGGCCGGATCGCCCAGGCGGGCATCGCGAGGCAGGTCTTTTGTCGCTTCTTCCTCGGCCAGCAGCATCTCAAAGTAGGCGCGGATCATGCGGTAGCGATCCTCCACCGTAGGCCGGTCATAGGCTCCGGTGGCCGTGTACTGCGCGATCTGCCGGAAGATCCAGGGGTTGGCCGGAGCCGCGCGGCCGATCATCACCGCGTCGCAACCCGTTTCGGCCACCATTGCCGCCGCGTCCTCCGGCGTGCGGATGTCGCCGTTGCCGATCACCGGAATTTTCACGGCCTGCTTCACTGCGGCGATCCACTCCCACTGCGCCTGGCCGCTGTAGCCCTGTTCGCGCGTGCGGGCGTGCAGAGCCACTGCGTTCAGTCCCTCGCTTTCAGCCATCCGCGCCAGCTCCACACACACAATCTGCTTCTCATTCCAGCCCATGCGGAACTTGACGGTGAAGGGAATGGTGACCGCCTTGCGCACGGCACGAAAGATGTCGCCGATCCTGGGCAGATCGCGCAGCAGCCCGGAGCCGCCATTGCATCCCACCACTCTCTTGGCCGGACAGCCCAGGTTCAGGTCCACAATATCGAAGCCCGTTTCCTCGACAATGCGCGCGGCTTCGGCCAGCGTCTCGGGGTTCGATCCGAACAGTTGCGCGCCGATGGGATGCTCGTCGTCGTAGAAGGTCAGATAGCGCCGCCGCTTCGCCTCGCGCATCCGCGACAGGCCGTCGGCCGAGGTGAACTCCGTCATCAGCAGCCCACAGCCCGACTGCGCGTTGGTGATGGCCGATTCGACTCGCTCTACGGCCGTTTCCTGACCCCTGATCTCTGATCCCGGATCCCTGGAAAACAGGCTTGCATGACGAATGAAGCGCCGGAAGACAGTATCCGTCACCCCGGCCATGGGAGCCAGCACCGTTGCCGGCCTCACCGCGACGGTCCCGATGCACACCTCCGCCGGCACCCGCACTTCCGCGGGCATCGCGTGCTCCACCGGATTGTCCCAGTGCTTCTTCACGGTGATTCCTCGTCGCGTCATCAGTATCGCCTGGTCCGCTTTGCTCCAGTCGCAATCGTCCCGCTTCTTCCAGTCCGCTCAATCGTCCGTGCAAAATCCAGGATCGCAACTCCATCCAGAAGAACTGAAAGCTGCCTTTACCCTAAACGAACGTGGGCCTCCGCCGCGGCGGAGGCCCAATCCGGTTTACCTGCTGCCTCGGGCGTCTTTTACTTTGCTGCCGCGCCCGCTTTGGCATACTTGC
>JAJZNH010000843.1 GCA_021811745.1 Acidobacteriota bacterium | reverse complement strand
CGGGGGCGGCACCGTAGGTGTGGAGCATCCGGCGCAGCTCGTCGGCGATCTCGGCGCGGAGGGATTCGGGTTCGAGGATGGTGGCCGAGGCGCCGTAGGCGAGGACGCGGCTGCGGATCTCGACGGCAATTTCGTGGTGATTGCAGCGACGAACTCGCCCGAGGTCAACGCCGAAGTTTACCGCAGCGCTTTAGAGCGCGGCATCCTGTGCAACAGCGTGGACGACATCCCGAGCTGTGATTTCTTCTTCGGCTCGGTCGTCAGTCGCGGCAATCTCCAGATCGCCATCTCCACGGCCGGCGAAAGCCCTGCGCTCGCGCAGCGTCTTCGCCGCGAGATCGATGAGCAACTGCCCGCTGATCTCGGCCCATGGCTTGATGAACTCGGCAAGCTGCGCCGCGAGGTTCTGGCCACACATCCCCGAGGCGAGGAACGCAAACTGCTGCTGCACCAGCTGGCGCAGCGCCAGCTCTGCGCATCGGAACATTGCCCCACGCGCCAGATGGCTCTGGCTTCAAACCCCACACCAGCTATCCCGAGCAACCGGAGTTCGCAGCAACGAACAAAGAGAGTCGAAGGATCTGCGGTCGGGATGCCCGCCGCCCCGGGCCACGTTTATCTCGTCGGCGCAGGCCCCGGCGATCCTGACCTCCTGACCGTCAAAGCCACGCGCCTGATTCAGTCCGCCGATGTTCTCCTGCACGACGATCTTGTTCCGCAAGCTGTCATCGATCTGGCCCCGCAGGCCGGGGAAGTGATCAGTGTCGGCAAGCGCTGCGGCGTTAAAAGCATTACCCAGGATGAGATCAACGCCCTCATGATTCAGCATGCGCGTGCCGGCCGCAGGGTAGTACGCCTCAAGAGTGGCGATCCGCTGCTCTTTGGCCGCGCCGCCGAAGAGATGGCCGCGCTCACTGAAGCTGGCGTTCTGTTTGAAGTCGTGCCCGGCGTCTCCGCGGCTTTTGCCGCAGCGGCGGCCATTGGCTGCTCGCTTACCAGCCGCGACTGCGCCTCTAACCTGATCGTCTCTACCGGCCATCATGCGCAGTCGCATAACCGCGCGCCCGTGCCTGCGCTTGAGGACGCCACCCGCGTCGTCTACATGCCCGGTCGCGATCTGGCGCTGTTGGCTAGGGAGTGGCTCGAACAGGGCCTGCCACCCAATCTTCCCTGCGCCATTGTTGCCCGCGCCGCGCAGCCTGACCAGCAGGTATTCCGCACCACGCTCGGCGCTCTGGGCGATGCCGAAGCCGCGCCCGCGCCTAGCCTGCTTATCGCCGGCTGGGCACTGACTGAAACCGCTGTGCAGAGCGCGTTGTCAGCAAATGCTGCGGAATTCGCAGGGAGATCCGTTTCTTCCAGCAAGACGGCGAGCTGATATGACGCATGCCCTGCAAATCAAGCAAGATTAGTCTCATGCTCCGGCTGGTGGTCTGAGCGAGGACGTTCACTGCTTCGCGGGCGCAGTTGGAAGGATCCGCACGGTTGAGCCGAATTTGTGATAGCCGGTGAACTTTACCTCGTTCAGGTAGAAGTTCATCCAGGTGTGGCCATTGGCGGGCGTGTCGATCTGTGTGATGACCACGCTTCGCACCGGGCAGATGAAGCTACTCCCGCCGATATCGACTTTGCCATACTTCACCATGAGGCCATAGCGTGGAGGTATGTCGAAGTCCTTGAATTGTGCCTCCAGGGTCACGCGCACGATGGCTCCCGTGGAAGGGTTGATCCACAGAAACCCGTGATACGCGGGCTTCCCGCGGTAGGAGACGACGCTGTTCGCAGCGGTCATCCATACGCAGCAAAGGTCCACCTCGTAATGGGAAGCCTGCTTCGGCACGCTGTACCGAAATACGGCTGCAAGCCCTTCGGACGTTTGTTCCCAGTGACTCCAGGTGATCGTGCCGTTGGCGGAGTCCTTCATGATCGTCGCCAGGACCGGGCCAAACTCGCCGGTGGAAGTCAGGCCGAGTGAAAATTGTCCCTCCGAGGCGTTCGCGCCCGCGTCCGCCGTCGCGCTGTTTGCGATTTCATGCCCGGCACGGTAAGCGACTCCGCTTGTATGCGTATCCGCCGCGTGCAGGCCACTTTGAAAAGTATGGCGCCGCATCAAGACCGGGATGTCCTCGAAGCTTCTAGTGGTGCGGGTCGCCAGAAAATCGGGCAGGCGCTGCAGCGTGCTATTCACAAATTGATCTGCCGCCTTAAGAATTTCCCGTTGTTCCGCGGATTCCGGCGGATCTTTGTGAGGCAGCTCGCTGGCTGGAGAAGCAAGAAACGCCGACAGATCGGCCAGCAGATCGAGCGCCGCCGCAGTCTGCGCGCCGGGCTTGATCTCCTCCCTGATCCGGTCAAGATCGGGCTGGGCCAGCCGCTCAGTCAGATGCACCGAGCCGAGTTCTCGCGCTATCTCCCCGTCGCTGCGATGGGCCGCCTGCTGCTGAACGAGAAACTGCTGCAACTGCTGTACGGTTGATCGTTGAGCCGCGCACACGGGAACCACGCTCGTCGCGAAGATCGTTAGAAGAGCCCAATTCCGCGTTTGAGTCCTGCGGATTTCCGCAAAGTCTGAGAGGATACGCATCGCCCATCTGCATTGTACGGATTGATGGCTTGCACGGAGGCGAATTGGAGCAGTTCAGGCGTATCAGTGATGATCCGGAATCAGTCTTGATGGCTCTCTTCCGCTAATGCGAGGGAGGCGAAACTGATACCCTAAGAGTATGAAATTCGGGGTTCTGGTCTTTCCCGGTTCCAACTGTGACCACGACACGTATAACGTGATCGCCGAGGTTGCGCACCAGCCTGTTACCTTTCTCTGGCACGACGAAGAGAAGCTCGACGGCGTTGATGCCGTCCTGGTTCCCGGCGGCTTTGCCTACGGCGATTACCTGCGCACCGGCGCCATCGCGCGCTTCTCGCCGGTGATGCAAGCGGTCAAGCGCTTTGCCGAGGGCGGCGGCCTTGTTTTGGGTATCTGCAACGGCTTCCAGATTCTCACCGAAGCCGGTCTGCTTCCCGGTGCGCTCATGCGCAACGCCGGATTGAAGTACATCTGCAAGCAGGTGCATCTGCGCACGGAAACCGCTGACAGCCCCTTCACCAACCAGCTTCGCAAGGGCGAAGTGCTGCAGATACCCATCGGCCACATGGAAGGGAACTACTTCTGCTCGGCCGAGGAACTGCGCCGCCTTGAAGCCGAGGACCGCATCGTCTTCCGCTATTCGACGCCCGCAGGCGAGATCACGCCGGAGGCGAACCCCAACGGCTCTCTCAGCAACATCGCGGGCATTCTCAACGAGAAGCGCAATGTCCTGGGTATGATGCCTCATCCG
>JAJZNH010000185.1:2556-3338 GCA_021811745.1 Acidobacteriota bacterium | reverse complement strand
CGGTGGAAGCGTAAGGAACTGGTTCCCCGCGCCAGGCCGATCACTGCCGCGAAGGGCGTTTTTGGGAGGGGAACTCATCTCGATCCATCGTGATTTGCTTCGAGCCCGTTGCGGTCGGTGGTCTCCCAAGTCCCTCAATGCGGGGCATCCCCATGTGTCCGTCGTAGGTCAGACTCCCAGACCGGAGCCACCCGGCCCCAACGCACTCACTCCCCTACGTGTAGACGCAAATGTTTGACTCACCTTCTTCTTCTACAGTTTGGGGCGCAAAACGGCTGTAACTTCTTGATTCCATTGGAAGCGATGGGAAGATCGGCGAAATCAGGGGTCGATACCGCCTTCGCCGGGCGGCAATTGGGGAACAGCTAAGGCGGTTCTCCAATTTCTATCGAGTCACCAAAATCCTGCAGGGTGGCGTTTTCTTAAGGAAAACGCCACTTGATCGCCTCGGCCTCGCTCGACACCAATTGGAGAACCGCTTTATGTCGCCTTCCGGGCCGCCTCCGAGCCAATTTTCTCGATCCCGATTTTCTCGATCCCAATTTTCTCGATCATGATCCGGCCGGGATAGGCGCCGTGGGAGCAGCGGCGCCTCCCGCGTAGACCAGGCTGAAGAGGCCGCTGCCCGCGCACAAAACGACCCGCGCGTGGCCGCCCTCATCGCTGCGCGGCCATCTCCAGCGAGCGGGGAAACAGCACATTGTTTTCGAGATGGATGTGCTGGTGAAGATCCGCTTCAAACTCGCGCAGGCCCTGGTAATAGGCGTGGTAGGTCGGGCAGG
>JAJZNH010000185.1:0-2534 GCA_021811745.1 Acidobacteriota bacterium | reverse complement strand
TCCCGCATCATGACCGCGATGGGGCCGTCGAGGTGCGCGAATTGCCCAGGGCCTTGTCCTTTTTGCTCCAGGGCGGCGATGGCCGGAAACAGAATCATTTCTTCCTTGGTAAAGTGCTGCGTCAGTTCCGCATCGAGCGCCGCCAGCCTCGCCTGGATGTCAACCAACTCGCTGCGTGTGTCTCCGTGGCGCTGCACCACTCGCTCGGCAAGCATTGCCAACCGCGGCAGTTCCCTTCTGCAATACTCATGGTGCGCCGCAACAATGTGCTGGCTGAGTTCGGTCAGGGAGCGCGCGGCCCAGTCCTCCGCCGGCGCTTGATCGCCCGCAGCGGCCTCTTCCAGGGCGGCAATCACCCGCTCCACATCCAGGCCCTTGGTGCTGCACGCCTCCTCGATCGGCTTGCGGCCGCCGCAGCAGTAATCGATTCCGTAGCGCTCGAAAACCCGGATAGAAGCTGGTTGTTCGAGGGCAATGTCGCGAACGGTCTTGGTGGTTTCAATCATGATTCATCTCCTGTGTTGAAGTTACGCGCGCCGCAGATTGGGCACAGTGACTTTGGTCGCTGGCCTGCGCACATCTCAAAAAAAGCGGCGCTCCGCACTGCAGGCGGAGCGCCGTGCTTCCCAACGCTTGATCAGCAAGCGGCCAGTTCGGCCTCGCGCTCGTGCGCTTTCTTGCCGGGAACCGCCGCAGGCTTTGTATTGTCATACGAGTGCCCGGTCAGCAACCCCAGCACGAACCAGCCCAGCAGCGCGGCTCCGGCGGCGAACAGCACGTCGCCGGGGACGCGCATCCAGCGCAGCGTCTGCATCGTGGGCGTCTGCAGGAACTCCGCCGAGCGCGCATACCAGGTGCCGCGCCCGATGGAAGCCCATGCCTGCATGATGCCGATGGGGAACATGCTCAGCAGTACCATGCAGATGAGGCCCACGTTGATGAGCCAGAAGGATGCCTTGAGCAGGCCTTCTTTCCAGGCGCGCTGCGGCTGGAGCACACGCAGGCAGAAGAGCGTGAGCCCCAGGCCCAGCATGCCGTAGACACCGAAGAGCGCGGTGTGGCCGTGAACCGGCGTCAGGTTAAGGCCCTGCATGTAATAGAGCGCCACCGGGGGATTGATGAGGAAGCCGAAGAGGCCCGCGCCCACCAGAGTCCAGAAGGCAACCGCCACAAAGAAGTAGATGGGCCACTTGTAATTGGCGACCCAGGGCGCCTTCTCAGTGGGCGATGCCAGGCGCATGTTCTCCCATGCCTCATAGCCGATCAGGGTCAGCGGCACCACCTCCATGGCGCTGAAGATGGCGCCCAGCGCGATGACCGCGGGCCCGGAGCCGGCAAAGTAGAGGTGATGAAACGTGCCGATGATGCCACCCGACAGGAAGATGGTGGTGGAGAACAGCACGGCGCGCGTGGCGGTGCGAATCTCAATCAGCTTGAGCCGCGTGAACAGGAGCGCGATGACCACGGTTGCGAAGACCTCAAAGAATCCCTCGACCCAGAGGTGCACCACCCACCAGCGCCAATATTCGGCGGTGACCAGGTTGCTGCGCTGCCCGTACATGAGGCCGGCTGCGTAGAACAGCGGAATGGCGATCGAGGAGATCAGGAAGAGGATCAGCAAAGGCTGCTCTTCGCTCTTGCGCACCAGCGCCGGCTTAAGCGCCCGCACCATGAGGAAGAGCCAGAGCACCAGGCCGATGAAGAGCAGGACCTGCCAGAATCGGCCCAGGTCGACGTATTCAAATCCCTGGCTGCCGAACCAGAACCACAGGTTCCCGAGCTTCTGCTCGATGCCCATCCACTCGCCCGCCAGCGAACCGCCTACCACCAAAACCAGCGCGGCAAACAGCACATTCACGCCCAGGCGCTGATACTTGGGCTCGTACCCGCTGATTGCCGGGGCCACATAGAGGCCGGTGGCAAGCCACGATGTCGCGATCCAGAAGATGGCAAGCTGCAGATGCCAAGTGCGGGTGATGGCGTAGGGCAGGAACTTGTCGATCGGAATGCCGTAGAAGCCGCCGCCTTCCACACCGTAGTGCGCGGTGAGTACGCCCATCAGTATCTGCACGCCCCATAACGCCACCACCACAAGAAAATACTTGATCGTGGCGCGCTGCGAAGGCGTAGGTTGGAATCCGACGAATGGATCGCGCGCCGGATAGGGGCCGTGTACAGGAAATTTCTCCTGCGACTGGTACCACCACACCAGGCCGCCGATCCCGGCCAGCAGACCCACGACGCTGACGATGCTCCAAAGGATTGCGCCGGGAGTGGCATTGTTCGCCACCAGCGGCTCATGTGGCCAGTTGTTGGTGTAAGTCACGTTGGACCCGGGGCGATTGGTGGTGGTGGCCCAGGCGGTCCACCAGAAAAACGCGGCCATCTCTCTCTGCTTCGCAGTATCGGTGAGGGCGCCGGGGGGAATCGCATAATCGGAGCGGCCGTTGGCGAAGACACCGGCGTAGTAGGCGGCAAGATGATCGAATGCCGCGATGCGATCCGGATCGAGCGTGAGGCGGTTGGTCTTCGCG
>JAJZNH010000551.1:1445-3342 GCA_021811745.1 Acidobacteriota bacterium | reverse complement strand
TCTGCGCGTGGCCCGGCAAGTTGGCCGCCTGCAGAGACGCAACAGCCGTGCCGCTGCCTTGTTCCAGGTGGATGCGGAAGCCGGCGCACAAGGCTTGGCGCATCTGCGCTGGAGCGAGCGCGGCGATGGGATGACGCGAAGCGAGGGATGTTATCTGCTGCGCAGCAACGTAACAGACTGGAGCGGAGAAAAGTTACGGCGCGCCTGCATCCAACTGACCGAGGCCGAAGAGGCTTTTCGGCTGCACAAGAGCGACTTGGTGATGCGGCCCCTCTGGCGCCGGAAAGAACAGCGCGTACAGGCCCGCATCCTGGTTGGTTTTCCGGCTTACGTGCTTTGGAAAACCTTGGGCATGCAGTGCAATCGCGCTGGCCTGGGCGATGAACCGCGCAAGATCTTCACCGAATGGGAGCAAATCTCGATGTATTTCCGCGAACGGCGCATACTCTGCCTGTCGATGGACCGCGCCCTGCACACAGCGCAGGCCACTCCGCAACCCTTTTCGAATAAAACATTTCCAGCCACACGTAGGGGATAGGGCACCGGCTGCAAGCGCGCCATGGGGCCGGCACGGCGCTCTGCAGATTGCCGCCAAGAACCGCTACCGATGCGCCTGCGGCGCGATGGCCACGGAGGGATCGGCCGGAGGCGGGCCTTCCATCGGCGGAGCCTGCAGGGTGTGCGCGCCGGCCTGGGCCGCATGCAGCGTGGAGTTGGGCACGATCCCGAGTACCAGCGTGGCGGCGACGCAGAGCAGGAGCGCCGCACCGACCGCGATGCCGATCTGCGGCCTGGGAGTGCCGGTAGCCGTGTCGGTGGAGCGCTGGGTGGCGGCGACGGCGAGGCGGAGGTAATAGGCCGCGGCAACGCCGGAGTTGAGCAGGCCGATGAGCGTCAATGCGACCGCGCCGCCGTCCATGGCGGCGGAGAAGGAGTAAAACTTCCCGAAGAAGCCGCCGGTAAAAGGAATGCCGATGAGCGAGATGAGGAAGAAGATGAGCAGGCTGCCCAGCAGCGGCGCGCGATAAAGCAGGCCGCGGAAGTCCTCGATCAGCGGGGAATGCTCGTCGTAGCCGCTGACCAGCGTGATGACGGCGAAGATGCCCACATTCATGGCGGCGTAGGCGGCGGCGTAGAAACTGGCGGCGGCGATGCCGATATGGGCTACGCCCGCGAAGGCAGCCAGGAGGTAGCCGGCATGGGCAATGGACGAATAGGCCAGCATGCGCTTGACGTTCTGCTGGCGCAGCGCCGCCAGGTTCCCAACGGTCATGGAGAGCACGGCCACGACCCACAGCAAGGGCGACCAGAAGGCGTGCAGCGAGGGAAAAGCCTCATAGACGATGCGCAGGAGCAAGGCGAAGGCCGCCGCCTTGGGTGCGGTGGAGAGCAGCGCTACGACCGGCGAGGAGGAGCCCTCGTAGACATCGGGCGTCCAGATGTGGAAGGGCGCGGCGGAGACCTTGAAGAAGATGCCGACCAGCATCATGGCCAGCGCGGCGACGACCAGAAGCTGGTTCTGCGCCAGCGGGACCAGGTGCGCGATCTCATAGATCTGTGTGGTGCCGGTAGCGCCGAAGATGAGGGCGATGCCGTAGAGCAGGAAGGCCGTCGCGAACGAGCCCAGCAGGAAGTATTTGAGAGCGGCTTCCGGTCCTCGGCCGGTGTGCTTGCGATAGCCGGCGAGGACGTACGTAGAGATGGACGAGATTTCAAGGGCGATGAAGACAACCAGCAGCTCAATGGCGCCGGTGAGAAGGCACATGCCGACGGCGCCAAAGACGACAAGCGCATAGAACTCGCCCTGGTGATGGCTGCGCGCGGGCAGGGTGTCGAGGGCAAGAAGCAGGGCAACCAGAACGATGGCGCAGATGAGGACGTGGAAGAAAATGGTGAA
>JAJZNH010000551.1:0-1435 GCA_021811745.1 Acidobacteriota bacterium | reverse complement strand
TGCGGCAGAGAGAACTGCCACAGGCTGGCCCAGAGGGCGAAGGTGGTGCCGATGGCGCCGACCCATCCGAGTGGGCGCCGCGGCCATGCAGCCGGTATCGAGGCGTCGATGAGCATGATGGCGACGCCGGTGAGGGCGAGGATAAGCTCGGGGAGGATGCGGTAGATGTCGGGCAGGTGGTTCACCGCTGGACCTCCGGGTCTGCCGGTTGCGCGGCCTTTTGGATCGAAGTTGGAATCTCTGTTGGTGAGGACGATCCGCAACACCCAGTGAAGCCAGCCGGTGCCGGTGAATGGATCTCGCCCTCAAGATCTCTCCCGCTCGCTTGTGGCGGTGGGTGCACACCGGACTGGATGGAGTTCAGCAGCAGCATGGGGGCGACACCCATCACCAGCATGATGATTGCCAGTGGCATGAGCGCGCTAAGTTCGCTGATGCGCAGGTCCGGCACTTGATGCTCCGCGAGCTTGCTTGGAGGACCGAAGAAAAGGCGCTGCACCAGCCAGAGCATGTAGGACGCGCTGAGCACGACGCTGAACGCGGCGGCCACGGCCCAGCCGCGGCTGACCTGGGTGAAGGTGGTGGAGAGGATGGTGAACTCGCCTACGAAATTGCCGAGCAGGGGCAGGCCGATCATGGTGAGAGTGGCGATCACGAAATAAGTGGCAGTGCGCGGCAGCTTCGCGGCGAGACCGCCATAGGCGGCGATTTCGCTGGTGCCGTAGCGGGAGTCGAGCGCGCCCAGCAGAAGGAAGACGGCGGCTTCGACGATCCCCAGCGAGAGGATCTGGTAGACGGCGCCGTTCCAGCCAGTCACGGTCAAGCCGTAGATGGCGAGGATAACCAGGCTGAAGTGGCTGAGGGCGCCGAAGGCGATGAGCCGGAAGAAATCACGCTGCACCAGGGCAAGGCAGGCGCCGTAGAGGATGCCGATCACGGCCAGCGCGATCAGCACCGGGGCAACGTGGCGGGCCTGGGCAGGAAAAAGGCCAACGTGGAAGCGGATCAGCGAGTAGAGGCCCATCTTGCCGGCAACGATCATGGCCATGGCCACCGGGGCTTCGGCGTACGTGTCGCCCAGCCATCCGTGCAGCGGGAAAACCGGTACTTTGACGGCGAAGGCGAACAGGAAGGCCAGCGCGGCCCAGAACAGGGCGCCCGAAGGAATAGAACCGTGGGAGAGCAGGACCTGGAGAGTAACGTAATCGAAGCTGCCGGTGCGGGCGTAGAGCCACAGGATGGCAACCAGCAAGGGCGCCGAAGGAATAAAGGTGAAGAGGAAAAACTTGAGTGCGGCCTTGGGGCCGTCCTTGCGGCCGTACATGGCGATCAGGATCGCCATGGGGACCAGCGACAGCTCCCAGAAGCCGTAGTAGAGCATCAAGTCGAGGGAAACAAAGACCCCGAGAATCGCAGTCTGCTGGACGAGAAAGAG
>JAJZNH010000480.1 GCA_021811745.1 Acidobacteriota bacterium | reverse complement strand
ATGTCGACCGGCATCTGACCCTCCATCTCGTGGTACTTTGTCTGCGGCTGCCCTTTGGCGAACATCAACATTTCGGTGTTCATGCCCACGAGCACTTCGTGGTTGAGGATCGCGTCCTTGAGCGGCTTGGGTAGCGTATCGGTATAGGCCTGGACGGGGCTCTTGACGTCGAAGGATACCAGTGGCGCCAGCAGCGCCTTCACCTGGTCACCGGTCAAAGCGGGAATGCGATTCTTGAAGAGAAGCGTAATGCGGGCGCCGCCCGGGTCTCCGTTGTCCGCCACGACTGGCATGTCGTAGTAGGGATCGGTGCCGATGGAGATATGACGCAGGAAGCGGTGCTTGCCGTCGGGACCGTCGTTCAGGTCGAAGATAAGCTTGTTCTTATCGATTCTCACGTCGGTGATGACCACGCGTTGACCCGGTTTTACCGACATGCCGTTGGCGATCACCATATTGAGATAACCTTCACCGGCGGGATCGAGCTTGCCGTTCGCTTCCAGGGTCAGTCCCTTATGTCCACCGGGAAGCGGGCGCATGGCAAAGCCCTGTTCCGCCTGCATCACGCGCAAGAGCTGCAGTCGGTCGCGGCTGCCCATGGGCGTCGGCGGAAGCGCAACTTGGGTGGGCTGAATCTGCTGGTATTGCTTGTCGACCGGGCCATTGCTGGCGGTTGGTCCCCTGCCGCTGGTATCAATGGTGAGAACTTGGGCGGACAGGCCCGGAAGAAAAAGTGCGCTCAGCGCAAGCAAGCCACCAGCCAGCCGGAGATTCGTCCGTCCAGGCTTCGTCCGCCGATGTGCTGACGAGGGGGTGATACCGGAGAAAACTTGCCGTCCCATGGGGAGCCTCCCATGTTCACGATTCAGGATCACGCAAAAGACGGCACGATACAAGTGCAAAGGCAAGGATTTTGGAAATTCCTCAACCTTTCCGGGGAGAGATGCGCCCCCGGAGGCAAGCGTCTACACCGTGGGCGGTCTGGTAGGCTCCGGACGGGTTGCCGTTTCGGGCGGCGTTGACAGGGATGCCGGGGCGATCTGCACCAGAGGCGTTGGCGAGGGGCCCGCGGGAGATTCAGAACCCATGGCGGCTTCATGTTGCCGGCGAGCCGCAGCCTCCAAATTCACCGGGATGCCGGCGGGGACGATCACAGGAGCGTTATAACGGAAGTCCAGATCGCGCGTGAGCCGCACCAGCACCGGAATGGCGGCCAGCAGAATGAGGCAGGGAATCCACGCGCCATCGAGCCCGAAGCCGCCGCCGGTAAGCCAATAGGGGCCCATCGGGTCGCCTTCCACGACCGAGGAGTGGCTGCCCACGCCGCAAACGGTCAACCCAAAAAGCAAGGCCCGGCTGGCTTTCCAGCCAAAATTAAGACCCCAACTCACCCAGAGGGCGCGAGTTCGCAGATAGGCCGCGGAGAGGAGCAATCCCAGGGCAATGGATACGGCAAAGCTGGCCCGGCTGGAACCTGGCTGGAGCTGTTGCACGATAGCGAAGTAAAACGAGAAGCCAAGGGTCGCGCCCAGCGGGCCGACAGCCTCGACAAAGCACTGAAAGCCATACCCGCGAAAGGCGATCTCTTCAGCCAGGGTGGCGAGCAGGAAGAAGGCAGTGTCTGCCAGCAGCCAGCCCCACTCCGCGGCTCCTCCGGAAAGAACCACGGCGATGCCGCCGATCAGCGTCAGGGGGATGACGCAGAGGATCGCGATTCCCCAGCCGGTGGCTAGACCCATGCCGAATTCGTGCGGCCATCCATCGCGGCACGCAAGTCCCTGCGCACGGATGGGGTGCATCTGGCGATGGAAGGCGAAACCCATTGCCGAATAGCCAACCAGCAGGAGGAAAACCAGCATGGCCTGTTCGATGAGCGGCGACCATGCTTGGCCGGCGAGGCCATCCGCGCCGCGATGCGCCAATCCCCGCGCGACAAAATAGTAGAAAACTGCGACGACGAAAAGGACATAGGAACGGAGGCGGCCGCGGTGGGCCCAGGGAGCGCGCACGTTCGTTCCCTGCCCCGGCGAATCGGGGACGCTTGCCTGATTATCGGGGCTCAAGCCCAAAGAACTCACCTCAGGGCCGCATGGCCCGCACGCTTTTCCGCATTGGATGCAGGCGGCTTCAGAAAGTCGAGGAAAGCTGTGATTGCCTTAACCTTCGGTGTAGAACTGCGCCATATTGCGGAACTTCTTTTGCCGCGCTGCAACCAACTCGTCGATGGGCATTGCTTTCAGCTCCGTCAGATGTTTCTTTAAAGCAGCGCCCAGAATTCCCGCGCCCGTCTCCCGATCCATATGGATGCCCTCCGGGGGCTCGGGAATGATTTCATCTACGCAGCCCAGCGCCGCCACCTCCGGCGCGGAGATGCGCATGGCTTCGGCGGCAAGCTGTTTGTGCCCCGCATCCCGCCACATGATGGCTGCGCAGGACTCGGGCGTGATGACGAAGTAGAGTGCGTTTTCGAGGATCAGCACGCGATCGGAAACTGCCAGCGCAAGAGCGCCGCCGGAACCGCCCTCGCCGCTGATCACCGAGATGGTAGGCACGCGCAGCCGCGCCATCTCCAGGATGTTGCGTGCAATTGCCTCCGCCTGGCCACGCTCCTCGGCGCCCAAGCCCGGAAACGCGCCGGGCAGGTCGATGAAGCTGATGGCCGGACGACCGAATTTTTCCGCAATTTTCATGCAGCGCAGCGCCTTGCGATACCCCTCGGGATGGGGCATGCCGAAGTTGCGGCGCACGCGTTCCTTGGTCGTGCCGCCCTTGCGGTTGCCGATCACCATCACTTCTTCGCCTTGCAGCCGGGCCATCCCGCAGGCGATCGCCTCATCGTCGCCGAAGGCACGATCGCCGTGAATTTCGCTGAAATCGGTGAAGGTCCGCTCGATGAATTCCATCGGATAGGGCCGCTGCGGATGCCGCGCCCGCTCAATTCTGGCCCAGGCCGGCGAAACCGCCTGCGCATGGTGGGAACTCGCTGTCTCTTGTTCGCTCATGGAGTGCTCGGGCCGCACGGCGTTATCCGTTCGGCCCTGGAGTGATTTTATAGGCCGCGGGCGGCTGCGACAAATGGTAAATCAGGAACTTAGAGCCTGTTTACGATCTTTGGACCTGATACGACGAGGACTCCGCACAGTTATATGCAATCGGTTCTCCAGAGCGGTAGTGGTGGAGGATGGAGCGAAGAAGATCCTATCCAAGCGACATCAGCCGGGAGCAGTTTGAGCGGATTCGTCCACTGCTGGAATCGGTGCGCAAGCGCACCAAGCTGCGCACGGTGGATTTGCACGAGGTGTTCAACGCCGTGCTGTACCTGCTCAAGAGCGGCTGCCAGTGG
>JAJZNH010000871.1 GCA_021811745.1 Acidobacteriota bacterium | reverse complement strand
GGCATGAGGAACAATACCCAGCGAGCGAAATGCGTGATCGATGGCTGCCGGAATCTCCGATTGTTTCTTCTGATTGGTCGTGGCGAAGGCATAGAGGACGACAAAGAAAGCAAACAGCAGGGTGATGAAGTCGGCATACGAGACCAGCCAGCGGTCCTGGGAGACATGGCTCCTGGAAGCACGGGAACTCATGCGGCGCGTTCCTTCTGGTTGCGGTCGAGGTGATCGAGAAAGCCGGCGAGTTTCACCTCGAGCATGCGTGGATTCAAGCCTTCGAGGATGGAGATGACGCCTTCGAGCATCATCTCGCGGCGCCGGTGATCTTCATGGATGCGGAGGCGCATCTTTCCGGCGAAGGGCAGGAAAAAGAGATTGGCGCTACCTACACCATAGATCGTGGCGACAAAAGCCACGGCGATGCCGCGCCCTACCTCCTGCATATTGTCGAGATGGTGCATGACCTGAATCAGGCCCAGAATGGCGCCGAGGATGCCGATGGTGGGCGAAAAGCCGCCGGCCGACTCGAAGACCGCCGGGAGCCGCTCTTCGCTTTCGATGGTGGAGTCGAGGCGGACTCGCATGATTCTGCGCAAGTCATTGGGCTCGGTGCCATCGATGGCCAGCATGAGGGACTGCTTGAGGAACGGGTCCGCGATGTTTTGCAAATCAGTGTCGAGCGAGACGACTCCGTTGCGGCGGGCCTTATGGGCAAAAGCAACCAGTTGGCGGATGAGCTCGGTATTTTGATTGCGGGGCGCGGCAAAGACGTGGGCCAGGTTGCGGAAGGCTTTCACGACGGTGGTGAACGGGAACTGGAGCAGCACTGCTCCCATGGTGCCGCCGAAGACGATGAGGGCCGCGGTCGGTTGCAGAATCTGGCTGAGGTTGCCGCCCTCGATGCGCAGGCCGGCGACAATGCCGGCCATCGCCAGAATCGCTCCGCCGATACTTGCCTTATCCATGTGCTGCTCCAAAATTCCTCGCGCGGCGCGCGGGTCGCGGTTTCCAGCTTTCAGCTTCCAGCCTCCAGCTATTTCGTGCCGGGCAAAAAGAGTTGCTTTGCATCCACAGACAAGTTCAAGCCAGATCGCGCCAGGAGCCGGAAGCTGAAAGCTATCCCTTAACCTTCTCTCACATCGTCCCGCTTCGGTCTCTGCGGTACTGGACTGCGCTGGCCGGCAATATCCAGGCTGGCCAGTGCGACGACCCGCTGCAGGTCACCATAGCTGGGCATGCGCCTGACGACGGCGGCCAGCAGACCGGCCCGGTAGGCGAGCACGCGCTCGACGATTTCGCTGCAATCTTCGCGCACGATCAGCTTTTCTCCGTTGATCAGAGTCAGCATGGTATCGGGCGAGCTTTCGGCCGTCTTGATCAGATCGCTGTTGAGCACCATGGGCGATCCATTGAGCCGCGTAAGTTGGATCATGGCTTGTCTGCCTTCCTCTTGTTCTTCCATGCATATCGGCTGCCGCGCCAAAAGGATGACCGGGAAGCGAATTACGAACGGTTCTCCGAAAAATGAGTAAAGTGTTTTCGGGGAACGCCGATGAAGGCGGTGAGAATCGCGTGGTTCCTTCCGCCAGGTGACCCGGAGCAGGCGAGCAGATGCTGCCAGCCGTCTCCAGTCAGGCGCCCGAAGCTGGGAACCCGGAATTCACTTCAACACGAGGAGAATCCATATGTCTTTGGGTGTCTTGAACAACATCTCTGCAATTTACGCGCAGAACAACCTGAGCAATACACAAGCCGCTCTATCCAAAACTCTTCAACAGCTTTCCTCTGGGTCGCGCATCAACTCCGGCGCCGACGACGCGGCCGGCCTCTCGCTGGCGAACGGGCTGCAGGCTTCATCCACGGCCCTGACGCAGTCGGCGATGAACGCCTCTGAAGGCGTGGACATGCTGCAGGTGGCTGACGGCGCACTTTCGCAAGTTACCAACCTGCTCAACCGCGCGGTCACACTGGCGACGGAAGCTTCCAACGGAACGCTCAATACGAGTCAGCAACAGGCTGCCGACGCCGAGTATCAGAAAATCCTCACCGAGATCGAAACCATCAACGACAACACCGAGTACAACGGCATCCAGGTATTCAACAAGGCCACCGTGGCCACTTACACTTCGTCGGGCACCACCGACCCCAACCCCAGCACAGGTACGGTTACCCCCGGGGCAGCCGGAACCGGGATTGCGATCTTCACTTCGGATGGAACGATCGGACAGACCTATGACAATGGCGCGACCGATCTGATCGCGGCGGACATCAGCACGCTCGGGCTCCAGTCCACATCGAGTACTAATGGCGCTGACACCGACTTGCTCAATACCACAGATGCGCAAGCGGCCTTAACGGCAGTTACGGCGGCAATTGCCACGGTAGCGCAGGATCGCGGCACCATCGGAGCGAACATCAACACTCTCACATCGGTTGAGAACGTGATGAGCACGCAATCCACCAACACGCTCTCGGCGGAGAACGACGTGACGGCCACCGATTACGGCCAGGCCACTTCCGACATGTCCAAGTACCAGATCCTGATGCAGACCGGCATCTCGGCTCTGGCGCAGGCCAACAGCACGCAGCAGCTCGTCACCAAGCTCCTCCAGTAATGGCGCTGGCGGAGAGCGCAAACCGGAAGGGCCGGCCCAACTGAGCCGGTCTTTCCGCTTGTTGCCGTGATTGCCAGGAGAACCTCGGCCAATTCTGAGACTCCCCTAATCCTTCTCAACGCGCTTTCGGCACAGCAATTGATCCAGCTTCAGCGGAGGACGATGCCATGGGTTCGGTCGGTTTGAGTTTCGGGTCCGCGACCAGCGGCCAGGGAATCGACGTTGCCAGCACGGTGACGCAGATTCTGGCTAACTACCAGCAGGTGGAGACACCCTGGAAGAACCAGCTCAGCGCCTTGCAGAGTCAGGACGCGGTGCTGAGCACCCTGGGCACGCAGGTCTCCACGCTCTCCACAGACATTCAGAACCTGACCGATGCGATGGGCGTCTTTGCCGAGAAGAGCGGATCGAGCTCCGATACCAATGTGCTGGAGCTGACCTCAGCCAGCTCTATGGCCGCTGCCGGTACGCATGCGATTACCGTTCAGAGCCTGGCGCAGACCTCGTCAGCCGCGTCGGCCGCGGTGGGTGCGAGCGATGCGCTGACGGGTGGCGTTACCATCCAGGTTGGCTCAGGCCAGCAATATACGGTGAACGTCGGTGACAGCTCGACCGCTGCCACAATTTCCGGCTTGGCGGCGGCGATCAACGCAGCCGGTATTGGCGTGACGGCCAGCGTGCTGACTGACACAAATGGCTCGCGGCTTTCGGTGGTGAGCAATACGAATGGCGCGGCCGG
>JAJZNH010000429.1 GCA_021811745.1 Acidobacteriota bacterium | reverse complement strand
CGGTTTGTTCGCGCACCTCGGACTCGCCGGCATGCTGGTCGCCGGCGTCGCGTTTAGCCAGGCACAATCCACAGCGCACCCCACCCCTCATCTCGATAAGCACGCCCGCAAAATCCACCATAGACTGGCGAAATACCGGAACGGACGCTACCTGCACCTCGTCCTGAACGACGACAGCAGCTCCTACGGAGCGATCGGCACCCTCTCCAACGCCTCCTTTACCTTCACCAACGCTGACAGCAACAGCCTTTCCACTTACGCGTACGACGACGTCAACAAGGTTAAGACTGACAAGGAGCCCATCGGCGAAGGCACCGAGCCCCGCCGTCACATCCGCCATCTGGTTCCGATTGTGGTCGCCGCCGTCGCCGTGGGGGCCGGCGCCGCTGTTTACCAGGCCGAGCGCTGACGCACACTCAACCCGTAAGCAGGTAAACTTCCACGCTCAGCCTTTCGCCAGCCCCCTCGGCGAAAGGCTGAGCGTGTGTTTCTTCGCGCTCCGCCGACCTCAACGGGCAGGGCGGTAATTCTGCGCATAGGTGTCGCGCGGCAGTCCCGAACCCCGCAATTTCCGCGCCAGGGCAACGGCCTCGTCCCTTCCCATCACCCCGCCCACGGTCACCAGGTACGGAGCGCGGCCTTTGGGAGAAAACACCTTCGGCCGCAGCCCCGGAAACTTGCCAGCCAGCTCCGCGGCCTTCTTCCGTGCCGCGTCGGCATGGTCGTAGGTGTAGGCGATCACCCGCCATTGTGCGCGCGCGTCCGGCCCCTGCTCACTGGCCGCTGCCGGGCTGTTCCGGACTGCGGGTGCCGCTACCGCACTGGGCGTCGGCTGCTTGCGGGCAGCCCGCGCAATCCTGTTGTGGCCAATGCTCGATGAGGTCTGCGCCGGCCTGCCCTGTCCGCGGTGAACCCTGGCGTACAGCCAGCCGATCGCGAAGCAGACCACAAGCAGAAGCACGGCCGCTCCGATCCATCGGGCTCTCAGGGGAAAGTCTTCCCTCTCCTGTCGCGGCACGCGAGACGATATTGCTGGCAGCCGATCAAAATCCAGGGTCTTCTGCTCGAATCGGGCCGCCCCATTGTCCGTGACCGCACCGCAACGGCTCTTCGCATCCCCACGCGACGAAACCCGTGCCCCAGCCTGGATCTCTCTAGGCCGGGCGTCTGTGCTTTTGCCGCCCGCCGGGGAGATCGGCTTCTCACCGCCCTCTTCCTCCTTCTTATTCTCCTTGTTGGCCGCCGAAGCCGGAGAACCCTGTTGGACCTCAGCGCGCGGCCGAACCGGTGGCGTCGCTGGCGACGAAAGCTGCGGCCTGCCTCGGCTCTCCAGCGCTGCTCTGATCTCCGTCAGTCCCCACGCCCCGGTAATCCCGTAGCGCACGACTTGGCCGAACGGAGCCGGCAGCGGGGGCTCTTTCGCTGCCTCCTCCAGGGTTCTTTTCTGCGTCAGGACCTGTAGCAACAGCGTCGCCAGGCCGTGCACATCGCGCCGTTTTGCGGCCGTCCCGGCCTCGCCCTCCGGGGCTTCGCGGATGCAATCCACGCGCAGTTTCACCACCTCCCCGACCGCAAACACATTGCCCGCTTCCATATGCTCATGGACGAACCCATGTGTATGCAGAAGCTCGAGTGCTGCCGCCACGCTGGTCGCAAGCTGAACCACGTCGTCTTTGCCCAGTCGCCCGCTGTCGAGAACCTCGGCCAAGTTGGCGTCTGCTTTTTCAAACACCGCATAGACCACCGGCCCGTCATCCAGCACCAGCCTGCCAAAATGCTCCAGTTTGAGGAAACTGGGGTGGCCGAGCGCATCGAGAGAACGCCACCGCGCCAGGATCTCCTCTTCGTCGAAATGACACTCGATCAGCCGCACGAGGACCGGCTCTCCATTGCCATTGGCGGTGGAGAAGAACGCGCTTCGTCCTTCAGGCAACAAAAGTTTTTTCAGGGGAAAGGCGCCTTCGATCGTCAGGCCCTCATATTCCGTCCACAATTGCATAGGCGTTTCCTGCTCAAGAGAGATGGGGGCCAAGGCAGGATGTCGCGGACGAATCCAACAAGAAGAAGAGGAGTGAAGCGCGGTTGCGCATCGGCGCGCCTCTTGCACCTATCCTACATGGAAAAAGCGGCGCCTTCGTTTGCGCAGGAGTAACTACAGCGGTTCCAAAGTCGCCGCGACGCCGTCAGTCACGCTGACCTGCCCAACCTTCACAGCTCGGCGATCTCAACCCGCTCCCCAGGCTTCACATATCCCTTGCGCCGGAACCAGTCCTCCATCGCCGCCTGCAGCCTCTCCAGAGGCACGCGCCGCCCGGCTTCGAGCAATCCATCCCCCAGCGGCAGCGTGTCGTCAAACACCGCGTCGTTAGTGAAATTGCGCATGGCGAAGGAGTCGATCCAGCGCACCGGGCACGCATGACGCGCGCCCTCGGCATCGATGCGCTCCACTGAGAGCCGGCGAACAAACATATGTCCAATGTAGCCTGCCTGCGCGGCCCGCTTACGGGTTGCAAGCTACCGGCCTCCTCCGGCTTTCGAACTCCGCATCTGCGGCTGCCGCACCTCGGAGACCACCGTAGGAGTCACCACCTCGAACCGCTTGAACCCGAAGTCCTGCTGCACCTTCCGCTCGCGCACGTTCTTCAGCAACAGCACCTTTGCCTGCATGTCGGCTTCCGAGCCGGTCGGCAGCCACAGCCCATGGTCCACCGGCGCCTGGTCGAAGCGGAAGCTCGATCCCTTCTGCACGCTCGCCAGCAGTCCCCCGATCCTGAAGTTGTTGTCCACCCGAACCTCCAGGTGCGCCACCTGCAGGTCCTTCTCGTCAATCCAGACAGTGCCCGCGAGTTTCTTCGATGCGTCTTCTATCACGCCGTGGGTCTTCGCGTCCCGCCGCCCGGCAAAATCCAGAACGAGCGTCGGCCGGTCCCGGAACATCGCCCGCCGCGGATTGCGCAGATCCATCAGCTCCAGCACGCGGCTCACCGTGATGCTCCGCCCTTCCAACCGCCGGTCCGAAGGCGTCCGTTCCGCCTTCTCCACCAGCGCCTTCACCCGCGCGTCTTCCTTTTGTTCCTCCGCGGCGCTCAGTGCCTGGCCTTCCCTCTTCACCACCCTTCCGATCATGTGCCCGTTGACGAAGAATTCCTGCCGCTGCTCGGTCGTGGTCTTCTTCACCTGTCCACCGCCTCGGATATCCTGTGTCGTCTCCAGGCAGTCGAAGGTATAGTTTTCGCGCATCGCCTCCACCTGGTGCTGGTGCTGCTCCACCTGGCGCACGAGCTGGGGAATGTCGGGCAGTGGAGCATTGGAGATGGTTTGGGCCGGAACCTGGAGAGCAAAAATCAGCAGCGCGAGCAGAG
>JAJZNH010000592.1 GCA_021811745.1 Acidobacteriota bacterium | reverse complement strand
CGATATAGGGTACCGTTCGTGCAGATGGGCGCGGAACTGCGGCTGACCAATAGAGTTCGCTTCGAGACCTTGCTCTATCAGGCCGACGAGGGGCTTGTAGACCACGGGAAACTCATCTTCAACGTCGCACCGACCACGGACGGAAACCGCAGGCTCTCCATTTATGCGTCGTTCGACTACAAGAAAGGCAAGGGCTTCGCGAGTCGGATGATGTGGAAAGCCGCCAGATTATTGTTTCCCGAGTTCGTACACGACGTCGTGTGGAACCAGGCCCTGTGCACAATCAAGGACGATGTCGAGCGGAAGCACTTCCACACTCGATAGGGCTTGATCTGATTCTCCGCGGCGCAGAACACTGTTGTCACAATCTGTTAGGGATCTGGCTCGATCCCGATGCGGTCATTCACCGCGCACCGGATACGTTGTTTGCTTTCCGGATAGCGCTCCGTAGTCTGAATCGAACGATGCCCGAGCTCTATCTGGATCTGCTCAAGTTCTTTGCCCGCGGGTTGACACGCTCCCGTAATGGGCGGAGAGCACTTCCCCTCCGACGTTCTGATAGGCAGCGCCGCAGGCTGGCTCCTGGGACGCTTCGTCGCCCATCGCCACTTGCGCTGGCACGGGATCCACTGAACCGTTGGCCGCTCTCACATTTCTGTTGAGCCTCGAATCGCTTTCGTGCTAGTCTCTGGCAATCTCCCCCCTGCTTAGACAAGCGGAATTTCCGATTGCACACAAGAAAGCGAGTCTCTGGCCGTGGGTTCTCTATCTCGAGCCGTCCCGTATCGCTCCGCGGTTTTCACCGGACGCAACAGCCTTCTCGACCGTTACTTCTACCTTGCCATGTCAGTGCTGGCTGCGGTGGTTGTGGTCTGGGGCTTCGGCCACACCGTAGGCGAGAGCCTGGTCCATCCCGTCGTGCCACGCCCGCGCATTCTCTGGTTTCACGGTGCGGCGTTTTCCGGCTGGATCCTCTTTGTCATCTTCCAGTCTGCGCTGGTGCGAACACGGAACGTCAAGCTGCATCGCCTCATGGGCTGGTTCGGCGCCGCACTCGGCACGGTCATGGTCCCACTGGGCTGGGCCACTGCCATCGTGATGGTCCATTTTGAGACCTACACGCTCCACGAGCCCGGCAGGTACGCATTCTTCATTGTGCCGTTTTACGACATGATTGCCTTCGGCACCTGCTTTGTCCTGGCCGTGGTTTGGCGCAAGAAACCCGAACTGCATCGACGGCTTATCTTTCTCGCCACTTGCGCGCTGCTCATTGCCGCTTTTGCCCGTTTCAGTCCCTTCATTCGCAGCCATGGCCTGGGCTACCTGGGCGTAGATGCCATGGTCGCACTCGGCCTTCTCCGCGATCGGTTGGTGAACCGCCGCATCCACAAGGTCTACCGCATCGCGCTGCCCGCTTTCCTGGCGATGCAGGTGCTTGTGATCTACGTTTCGCAGACCGGACCGCAGTGGTGGATTCGCTTCGCACGGGCAATCGTCGGATAGTCGGCTCGATCGGAGAGGCAGGTGGACCGGTCGAGAGCCGCAAGAGGATGCACCGAGTCAGAAGGATCTGTGCCCTCTGGCCGAAGCGCCTGAAGCTGGCCCTCAATGGCGAGGCGGAGATTTTGTGGCGCGGTGCGGCTGCCCGCCTGTTTCAAAAGCCGGCACCTATTTCTTCTGCGTATCGTAGTTCATGTAAACAACGTGGGTCTGAAGGAACTCCTCCAACCCATGCTTGCCATCTGCGCCGCCGATGCCGGATTTGCGCCATCCGGCGTGGAAGCCCTGCATGGCTTCAAAGTTTTCGCGGTTCACATAGGTTTCCCCGAACTTCAGCTCGTTGGCGGCGCGCATCGCCACATCCAGGTTCTGCGTGTAGATCGACGAGGTAAGCCCGTAGTCGCAGTCGTTGGCCAATTCCAGCGCTTCATCGAGGTTGGAGAAGGTGGCCACCGGCAACACCGGGCCGAAGATCTCCTTGCGCAGGATGTCGGTTTGCTGGCGGCAGCCGGTGAGCACGGTGGGCTTGTAGTAGTAGCCGCGGCCGCGCCGGTCCGGTTCCCCGCCCAGGCGCAGCGTGGCGCCGTCCTTGACTGCCTGGTCCACCGCGGCCTGCACGCGCTCCAGTTGATCGCGGTTGACCAGCGGACCCATCTCCACGCCGTCTTCAAACGGGTCGCCGGAGCGGGTCTGCTCCATCGCATGGGTGATGCGCTCCACGAACTCGTCCGCGATCTTCTCATGCACATAGACGCGCTCCGCGCAGTTGCATACCTGGCCGGTGTTGATGATGCGCGAGTCGCGGATGGCTTTGACGGCTAGATCCAGGTTGGCGTCGGGCATGACGATGGCCGGAGCCTTGCCGCCCAGCTCCAGCGACACCTTGGTGATGTTGGGCGCGGCAGCCCGCATCACCGCGGCGCCCGCCTCCACGCTGCCGGTGAGGCTGATCATGCCGATGCCGGGATGGCCAGCCAGTGCTCCGCCCACCTCCGGGCCGGTCCCGGTCACCAGGTTAAACACGCCCTTCGGGAGGCTGGACTCGGCGACGATTTTGGCGAACTCGCAGGCGTTATTCGGCGTTTCCTCACTGGGCTTGATCACCACTGTGTTTCCGGTGACCAGTGCCGGGGCCATCTTGCGCACGATCAGGAAGAAGGGGAAGTTCCACGGCAGAATGCCGCCCACCACGCCAATCGGGGCCTTGTAGAGGAGGATATTTTCGCCGGGGCGGTCGCTGGGAATAATCTCGCCCTCGTAGCGGCGGGCCATCTCCGCCATGTAATCGATGTAGTCGGCGGAGAAATCGACTTCGATCTGCGCCAGGGGAAGAATCTTGCCCTGCTCCTGGGTGATGATGCGCGCCAGGCGCTCGCGCTGGCTGCGAAGGGCGGCCGAAATCTCGCGGAGATGGGTGGCGCGCCGGATGGCGGGCAGTTTGGCCCACGCAATCTGCGCACGGGCCGCGGCCTGGACGGCCTGGTCCACATGGGAGGCGTCGGCTTGCGGGATCTCGGAGATCACCTCTTCGGTGGCCGGGTTAAGGACCGGAATGGTCGTGCGGCTGCTTGCCCATTCGCCGCCAATCAGCATGGAGTAGCGGTTCACGTCCGCGGTGGTTGTGCTCGCCATTTTCAGTCTCCTTTTTGAGCCAGGCCCTGTGCACCGCGTCTGTCTGCAAGCGGTTGTTCAGGCCCGGATTTCAACTAACTTAAGAAGCTCCTTGGTGATGGTACCAGCCAGCTTGTCGATATCGCGGCGATTGAGAACCCGGGGCGCTGGAGCGGTGCCGGGCTCTGGAGCGGGCGCCGTTGAAGGGGCCTCTGCCCCGGCCAGGGGCAAGCGCGCATCCGGCAGTCCCAGC
>JAJZNH010000229.1 GCA_021811745.1 Acidobacteriota bacterium | reverse complement strand
CCCAACCCCATGCGCCGCCTCTTGCAGGGCGACGTCGGCTCAGGCAAGACCATCGTCGCCTTCCAGTCCATGCTGGTCGCCATCGAAAATGGCTACCAGGCCGCCCTCATGGCGCCCACCGAGATTCTGGCCACTCAGCATTTCCTGGCCGCGCGCAAGCTTCTGGAGCGCTCCAGCCGCAAGCCCCGCATCGTCCTCCTTACCGGCTCGCTCGATGGCGACCGCAAGCGCCATACACGCGGCCTCATCAATCGCGGCGAGGCGCAGCTCATCATCGGCACGCACGCTCTGATCGAGGAGAAAGTCGAGTTCGACAATCTCGGCCTGGTCGTCGTGGACGAGCAGCACCGCTTCGGCGTTCTGCAGCGCTTCAAGCTGATGAAGAAGCCCGGCCAGCCGGAGCCGGATGTGCTGGTGATGACCGCGACGCCCATCCCGCGCACGCTTGCGCTCTCGCTCTACGGTGACCTTGACCTGAGCGTTCTTGACGAGATGCCGCCGGGCCGCACGCCGATCATCACCCGCCGTGTTCCGGGAGAACGCAGCCCGGATGTGTGGGATTTCATCCGCAAGCAGGTTGCCCAGGGCCGCCAAGCATACATTGTCTACCCGGTCATCGAGGGCACAAAAGACGATCAGCCGGAGCTGGACTTCTCCCGCGACGACACCGAAGTTGAGATGGAGCCGCCTCCGCGCCGCGCCGGAAGCAAAGCCAGGACAGGAGAACTTTTCTCGCTGGCTGCGCAGGAAGCCAGGTCTTCCACCCGCCGTGGTGGATCCGGCCTTAAATCCGCCGTCGAGATGCACGAGAAGCTGCACGCGGGCCCACTCGCCGGCCTGCGTATCGGCTTGTTGCACGGCCGCCTCGACGCCGACGACAAAGACGTCATCATGCGCCGCTTCCAGCGCGGTGAGATCGACGTGCTGGTCGCCACCACCGTCATCGAAGTGGGCGTGGACGTACCCAACGCCACCGTCATGGTTATCGAGCACGCCGAGCGCTTCGGCTTGGCGCAACTTCATCAGCTGCGCGGGCGCGTCGGCCGTGGCTCCGCCAGGAGCTACTGCATTCTGATCACCGGTGAACGTGTCTCTCCGCTCGGCGAGGAGCGTCTGAACGCCATGGTTCGCACCCAGGACGGATTCGAGCTGGCTGAGCTGGACCTCACCCTGCGCGGCCCCGGGGAGTTCTTCGGAACCCGCCAGGCTGGCCTGCCCGAATTTCGTGTCGCCAATCTCGTCCGCGACCGCCAATTGCTGGAACTGGCAAAGCAGGAGGCCGCACGCTTCGCCAACCATACCTCCGCTGAAGTCACTGAAGCCGAGCGCGCGCGCGTCTGGGCACGCCTCAAGGACTCCTGGCAGCGCAAATACGGGCTGGTCGAGGCCGGATAAGAGCGGCGGCGCGCCCACGCTCTTGCCGAACGGCTTCTACATGACCCGCACCGGATACCCCTCGTGCAAGGACCCTACCGGATACGTGTGAATCTCCAACTCGATGCTGGCAATTTCCAGGCTGCACTTCTCCAGGTGGCTCCGCGTGCATTGGCAAAGTTCGGTGATTCGCAGGTGCCCGCTCTGGCTCAGCTCCAACCCCGCCCCGATCAGCACGCTGTAGATGTCGATGCAGGCCTGCCGCTCGAACTCGAAGAGAATGGTCACCGTCCCGGAATCGCTGGCGCCCCGGCTCAAGACCCATCCACCGCAGCCCAGAATCGCGCCTGTGAGCATCTGCGCAAGCCTTGCCGGTTCCTCCGCGGAGACGGCCTTCAATTGCATTGCCCAGGGAATGCTTGCAGCCTGCCTGGCTCTCTTATCAGGCATTGCCATCCTCATAGGCACCTTATCGGTAGCGGCTACAACCACTTGAACATTGTGCAGGAGTCGAACGGAGCCTGCCCCATCATGAGACAGCTCGGCCCCATCCAGGACCAGCCGTTCTAATTCGCGGGCAGGCTGGAGCTGCTTCGGCCGGCCTGGAAAATGCCGCGATCGCTCCGAGGGAATCTATCGCGGCGAATGGGCCATGTTGTAGTTTCATAGACAGCATGATTGTCGGCTCCGGAATCGATCTTGTGGAAATCCCGCGTATCCAACAGGCAATGGATCGTTTTGGCAGGCGTTTTCTCGATCGCGTCTACACCGCCTCAGAGCAGGATTATTGCCTGCGCAAGCACAATGCGGCCGAAAGCCTGGCGGCCCGCTTTGCCGCCAAGGAAGCGGCTGCAAAAGCCCTGGGTACCGGAATCAGCCAGGGAGTCGGCTGGCGCGAGATTGAGGTCGTCCGCGAACCGGGCGGCAGGCCCAATTTGCGCTTCCATGGGAGGGCAGCCATGATTGCGGCGCATATGGGCATGGTCAGCGCAGCCCTTTCTCTCACGCATACCGGCAGCCTGGCAATGGCCAGCGTTGTCCTTGAGAATGGGAGATCATAGAGCCATTTCTGCTATCCTCAAGGCGTCAACCGGCTTATCTCAGCAAGGGGAATAAATTGCCAAGCCGCAAAGAAATTCAGTGGTCTCAACTGAAGGTCGGCGCATTGGTCCTGGTGGCCATGGTCGTGTTGATCGGGCTGATTTTCCTTATGTCCGGTTCCAGCGGTGGTGTGTTTGCGCCCAAATTGATCATTCGCTCTTATTTTGAGAACGCCGCTGGACTCAAAAGGGGCGCGCCGGTCACGCTGGAGGGGGTCACGATCGGGAACGTGATCCGTATCCGTGTCGTTCCGGCGCGGAATCCGACACCCGTGGAAGTCACCATGCGCCTGGGCCGTCAATCCATCGATGACCTGCACGTAGACTCCACCGCTTCCATTACCCAGCAAGGTGTCCTCGGCGACAGCTTCGTCGATATCGACTCATCTCACGCGTCAGGTCCTCCCCCGGCGAGCGGCAGTGAATTACGGTCCAGCAGTTCACCCACGATTCAGGATGTGATCACCAGCAGCCAGGGCGGCATCCAGCAGCTCTCCACGCTCATTGCCAAGCTCGATAGCGCTGTTGATGCAATCAACAATCAGCGCGGCACCGTCGGCCGGCTGGTCAACGATCCTAAACTCGCCAGGAAGTTCGAAGTTATCGCCACAAATCTGCAGACCATCACGACCAATCTCAAGGACGGCCGGGGAACGCTCGGGAAACTCCTCACCGACGACTCGGCTTACAATCACTTCAACTCCGCTGCCACGCGGCTGGACAGCATCACCTCCAATCTCGAAGAGGGCAAGGGCACTGCAGGCAAGTTCCTGAAAGATGACGCCCTTTACAACAAGCTGAACTCCACCGCCGCCAATGCCAATCAGCTCCTGGCTGAAATCAACGCCGGACATGGCGCCCTGGGGAAGTTGGCTAAGGATCCCGCCTTCGCGCAT
>JAJZNH010000265.1 GCA_021811745.1 Acidobacteriota bacterium | reverse complement strand
GCCAAAACCGCGTTATATACAAGACTACCGGCAAGTTTGCCGGAATTTGCCCTCAGGCATCGCATCGGTCGGGAGGCAATTATGCGCAATGCTGCCCTTCGCTCCAATTTGCTTGTCCCCGAGGTCCGCGAGGTGATGGATATCCGTCAAGCCTCCGATTACCTCGGCATCTCTCCCGACACCCTCTACAAATATGCCTCGGACGGCTTTGTTCCCGCCTTTAAGTTGGGGAATCGTTGGCGCTTCAAGCGCTCACGGCTGGATGAGTGGATGGATCGCCAGTCAGATCTCCAGACCGCTGGCGGGGCCGACCCGCACGAGAAAAAGCCGGTGCGGCCGGCAATTTAGGAACGCAAGCGCTTTTTCGCGCACTGGTCGTCAGTCAATCATCGATTGCCGCCATGCGCGCCTTTGTGGGGCTGTGCGCCATCCGCCATCAGCGTCAGAATGGCGCGGGGAAGCCGTGCACTACCGTCCGTATTTGCCCATCCACTCCACCCTGGACAAGACGTGACCCTTCATCGCGATCTCCAGATCCTCTTTGCTGGCGTCTGGCTTTAGGGCCAGCGTCGTATCCAAAGCGTAGAGATGGAAGAAATAGCGATGGGGCCTGCCCGGAGGCGGGCATGGGCCGCCGTAACCAATACGCCCGAAGCCGTTCCGGCCCTGGCGTGCGCCATTCTCGAGAGTTCCGGTTGCCGGCAGTCCCTCGGGTAAGGAAGTGGCCTGAGCAGGAATGTTCCAGATGATCCAATGCGTCCAAGTCCCTCCGGGCGCATCGGGGTCCTCTGTAATAAGCGCCAGGGAATGGGTTCCCACAGGAACGCCGCTCCATCTTAGTGCGGGGGAGACATCGGCCCCATCGCAGGTATATTTGCCGGGAATCGAGTCCCCGTTCCGAAAAGCTGGTGAATTGAATTCAAAAGACATCGCGGAACCTCCCCTCACGTCAAAATAGGCATGGATCGCCGGGATGGAGGCGCCAGACTGGCCGGAAGTGGCGGCGCAGGAATAATCCAGTGAAATCAGCAGTAAGATGCCGATGACCATTCGCGGGGCAAGTCGTACCGTGTGCATTGCATTGCTCCAGCGGCCTGATTGTACCACCGGGGAAATATCCTTTGCAGTTCGTGCGGATCAGGGGGCTGGAGTCAACTGAGGATGAAATTCGACCTTGCCCTCGGGCAGCAGCACAATCTCGAGGCGGCCCTGCTCGTGCTCGGAAAGATTGGGGCCCGTGGCATGAACTTCGTGGTTGCCGTTGGCCGTGAAGTCCATCTTCAGCGGCCCTGTGCCCGTGATCTGAAAGCGGTAGTGGTAAACCCCGTCGGCGGGCAGAACGTCGACCCCAAAGCTCGCATCCGGGTAATCGACCTCGATCAATTGAACGGCGCTTCCCGTCCGGTTGATGATCGTTGAATCGACGAGGTTGGAGCGGCAGCCCGAGACGGCAATGAGGACCGGCGCGAGGATTGCCGCCCAGAGCAACCGGCGCATCCCGATTTCACCCTTCATTTTCTGCTCCCATCGTTCCGGATTGCGACTTGCGGGGCGGGTGGAGAAGCGGGTGGCGCGGTTACGCCCATGACCTTGCTGGCGAACTCCTTTTCGAGGCGTTCCAATCGTTTGATCACCTCCGGCAGGCGCTGAAAGATGGCCACCGCGCGGAGCCAGACGCGGTTGTCGAAGCCGGGCGAGCCGGAGATCATCTTGCCCGGTGGAACATCATGCGAGACGGCCGACTGCGCGGTGAGGATGGCGCCGTCGCCGACGCTGCAATGGCCGGCGATGCCCACCTGCCCGGCAAGAATGACGTTGTTGCCGATCACCGATGAGCCGGCGAGGCCGGTTTGTGCGCAGAGGAGTGTGTTCTGGCCGACGCGCGAGCCGTGGCCCACCTGGACGAGATTGTCGATCTTGGTTCCGTCGCCGATCTCCGTTGCGCCGACCGTGGCGCGGTCGATGGCGGCGTTGGCCTGCACGTCGACGCGGTTGCCGAGGCGGACCGGGCCGGATTGAGGAATCTTTTCCCACTGACCGGAATCGTTTTTGGCGAATCCGAAGCCGTCTGATCCGATGATGGCGCCGTTTTCGAGGGTTACGTGATCGCCCAGCACGCAGTTTTCGCGCACCACCGCATGGGCGTGAGCAAAGAAGTGGCTGCCCGCTTGCACGCCGGGATAGAGAACGACGTGCGGCAGGAGCGTCGCGTGAGGGCCAAGGCGCACGCCGGGGCCAACAACGGCATATGCGCCGATGTGTGCGCCCTCACCGATCTCGGCGGAGGGATCGAGAACGGCGGTAGGATGAACGCCGGGAGCGTAGGCAGGCGGCTGATAGAAAAATGCCAGCGCCCGGGAGAAGGCAAGATAGGGATTCTTAATCCGCAGAGTTGCGGTTGCGATCTCCTGAAAATCCGGCTCGACCAGGACCGCGGCGGCGCGAGTGGTGCGGGCCAGCGCGCTGTAGCGGAGATTGGCGACAAAGGTGATCTGGGTAGGTCCGGCCTCCTCAATGCCTTGGACGCCAGTAATCTCCAGGTCTTCGTTGCCGCGGAGCTCCGCGCCCAACCGGCTTGCCAGCTCGCCTAACCTCATTGAGGAGATTGTAACGGAACGGAAGGCGGATCAACCTGCATCAGAGGCGCTTGAAGGGTGTGCGCGCCCGATTGGGCCGCACTCAGGACTGCGTTGGGCACGATGCCCAAAATGAGCGTAGCGATCACGGCGAAGGCCAGCGCGGCGCCCACGGCGATGCCGACCTGCGGCTTTGGCCGCACAGCTTGCTCCTGACCGGCTTCAGGACGCTTGGCGGCCACCAGGGCAAAACGCAGATAGTATCCGGCGGCCAGGCCAGAGTTGAGCAGGCCGATGATGGCCAGTGCGATGGCGCCGCCATCAACCGCGGCCGTGAAGGCGTAGAACTTGCCAAAGAAGCCGCCGGTGAAGGGAATGCCCGTGAGCGAAATCAGGAAGAAGATGAGCAGACTGCCGAGCAGGGGCGAGCGGTAGATGAGGCCGCGGAAGTCCTCGATCATGGGAAGCTCGTCACCATAACCGCTGACCACGGCGACGACCGCGAAGATGCCCACATTCATGGCCGCGTAGGCCGCGGTATAAAAGCTGGCCGCGGCGATGCCGATGCTCCCGATGGCGGCAAAGGCGGCCAGCAGATAGCCGGCATGCGCGATGGAGGAGTAGGCCAACATCCGCTTTACGTTTTGTTGACGCAGGGCGGCAAAGTTGCCCACGGTCATGGAGAGCACGGCGACGATCCAAAGCAGCGGCGCCCAGAGGGCGTGCAGCGAGGGAAAGATCTCATAGACCACGCGCAGGAGCAGAGCGAAGGCCGCGGCTTTGGGCGCCGTGGAG
>JAJZNH010000257.1 GCA_021811745.1 Acidobacteriota bacterium | reverse complement strand
GACTACATATGGCCTTAAATAGTCGGTTCCAAAGGGCAGACTTAAAAATCCTCGTAAATAGGCAGCAGCGATGCCCATTGCCGGGGGCATCTGCTTCTCACTGCGCCCGCCTGAGCGCCGTTGACCGTGCACAGCGACGTGCCTGTGGAGATCCACAACATGGATGAACCGGTTTTCGTCTCGGCCCTGGGGCGCGTTGCCATTCTCAACACCACCGGCCGCATGGACGCTCTGGGAATGGCCATCGATTTCGTAGGCTCGCCGGGGGCGGTTTTCCTTAGTTCATGAAGTGTTTGACTTCAAGGTCAGCACGACAAAGTTCCGAGGCAGTCTGGGGGCCAATGCGCATCGTGAGGTGCATGCATACTTCCGACTGGATTCCAGACCTCCATCCTTGTTCTTGTGGGCCGCCCGAAGGATTTTGTTTGTCGCGCCAATTTTTTGCTCGAAGATGAAGAAGGGGCGCGATGGTGGCCTGAACCGGTTCACTTACGGTGAGCCGACGGCCCATCTGATCGAATAGGCATGAGATCCATGGACGCGCAGGTCGTTCTAGATACGACACCGTGAGATCCGGCCGATCGGTGCCCCGTGGGACTCCACTCTCCACGACAAACCGTGCGATGCGGAGTTGAAGCCGCTGCGTGCATTGGCGACAGTGCGTGGTACGATTGACTTTTTTCGGGAGCAGCCATACTGTGGCCGCCGAAAAAGCAAAATGGAAATTCTGGTCTACACTCTTCCGGTTGGTCACTGTTGCGTGCGAAACGCAGAAAGCTGACTTTCGCCATGAAAAAGAGCCTTGTTGCGCTTCTCTGTCTTGTGCTGCTTGCTGCCCTCGCGCCCGCCCGCGCACAGCGCCAGCGCTATAAGCCGCGCCCCAATGTCGATCAGTGGCACCTGAAGGACTATCCCTTCGACAATCCGAACCTGCCCGCCAGCCAGCGCATCGACAATCTCCTCTCGCTCATGACCCTGGAGGAGAAGATCGACTGCCTCGGCACCGACACCGGCGTGCCGCGCCTCGGCGTTCCCAACTTCGGTGCGTCGGAAGGCATTCACGGGGTCGTTCAGCGGCAGGGCCGCCCCGGCCGCCCGCCCATCACGACCACCCAATTCCCGCAGCCTCCTGGCATGGGCACCACCTGGGACCCGGACCTGGTGCGCGAAGCTGCCGGCGTCGAGGGCTACGAAGCCCGCTACATCACGCAGACTCCCAGCTACAACCGCCAGATCCTCATGCTTTGGGGACCACAGACCGACCTCGACCGCGATCCGCGCTGGGGCCGCAGTGAAGAGGTCTACGGCGAGGACCCCTTCCTCAACGGCACCATGGCCACTGCCTTTGTCCACGGCCTGCAGGGTGACAACCCGAAATACTGGCAGACCGCCGCGCTCCTCAAGCATTTCCTCGCCAACGAAAACGAGAACGACCGTAACAGCTCCACCTCGAACTTCGACGAGCGCCTGTTTTGGGAGTACTATTCCATTCCCTTCCGCATGGCATTTGAGCAGGGCGGCGCCCGAGCGGTAATGGCCTCCTACAACGCCTGGAATGGCATTCCCATGGCCATTCATCCGGTGCTGCGCAACATCGTCATTAACAAGTGGGGGGTAGATGTTACTTCCAGCGACGGCGGAGCCATTACGCTTCTGGTCAGTCCGCGCCATCTGTTCCCCGGCCAAGAGGACGCGGTGGTCGCCTCGTTCAAGGCGGGCATCAATCAGTACCTCGACGTGTACCGCGACCAGATGATCGAGGCGGTCAAGGATGGCCGTATTACCGAAGCCGAAATCGACGACGCCCTACGCCGCAAGTTCCGCATTGAGATCAAACTGGGCCTGCTCGATCCGCCGGACATGGTGCCGTATACGAAGATTCGCCAGACCGGCAACGAGCCCGCTCCCTGGAACACCGAGCGTGACCGCGCCATCTCTCAAAAGGTCGCATTGGAGTCCGTGGTCCTGCTGAAGGATCAGGACAGCTTACTGCCGCTCGACAAGAGCAAGATCAAGTCCATCGCCGTGATCGGCCCGCTGGCCGATGTGGTGCATTGGGACTGGTACGGCGGCACGCCGCCTTATGCCATCACCCCACTCGAGGGCATTGAGAAGGCGGCGGGCCCAAACGTAAAGATCAATTACGCAGCGTACGACACGCTCGGTGGCGAAACCGCCGCCCTGAAGGCCGCGAAGGAATCGGACGTTGCCGTAGTGGTTCTGGGCAACAATCCTACCTGCGGCGACGAGGCAGACGCTTGGTACAGCACGCCGGAGGAAGGCGGAGGCATTACCTTGCCCTGCACGGTTCCCAGCGACGGCCGTGAAGGACGCGACCGCGAAACCATGACGCTCGATCAGGAACAGATCGTGAAGCAGGTTTTGGTAAAGAACCCCCACACAGTGCTGGTGCTCATCGCCAGCTTCCCTTTCACCATCGACTGGTCGCAGAAGCACGTTCCCGCCATCCTGACGATGGCCCAGGCATCGCAGGATGAAGGCACGGCCCTGGCCAAGGTGCTGTTCGGCGATTACGACCCGGGCGGCCACCTCGTCCGCACCTGGCCGAAATCGATGGATCAGCTCCCGCCGCGCATGGACTACAACATCCGCGACGGCTACACCTACATGTACTTTAAGGACCAGCCGCTTTATCCCTTCGGCTTCGGCCTCAGCTATACCACCTTCAAGCTCTCCAACCTTCGCACCAGCGCGCCGTCGATCGCAAAGCACGGCAACATCTTTGTCAGCGTCGACGTCACCAATACCGGCAGCCGTATTGGCGACGAAGTCGTTCAGCTCTACGTCAGTTGGCCGCACCCACAGGTTGTGCGTCCCCGCGAGGAGCTGGAGGGCTTCCAGCGCGTCACCGTGGACCCAGGCAAGACGAAAACCGTGACCATCCCGCTCAAGGCTTCGCAGCTCGCGTTCTGGGATGTGGGCACGCACGCCTTCTGCGTACTGCAGGAGCCCGTCCGCCTGATGGTCGGCGATTCCTCGGCTGATATCACCCTGAGCATCCCGGAGCAGGTGGAGTAGGTCGCAGGCCCCGGCCCTGCGCAGCTCAGCTTAATCCCTGGTGAACTGGAGACCCCAGGGCACGTGCCAGTTGCGCGGCGCACCGCATTGCTCCCGCGGCCAACCCATCGCGCCGGTCCCTTCGCCGCTCCGTTGCCGCATTGGTAACGATCCTTGGCAAGGTCCTGAAGGTGTGGAGCGAGGTGCTTCCACGGATGCCACCGCGCCCACCCACCTCACGCATGTTTTTTAAAGTGGGCGGGCACGGCCCTTACGGAAATATAGACAACGAATCTAGTGTAGTGTCTCTCAAATGTCTATACTATTGAGACGCGGCATGGTAGATTGCTGTGCAT
>JAJZNH010000113.1 GCA_021811745.1 Acidobacteriota bacterium | reverse complement strand
GTTCGTGCTGGCGCTGAAGCTGCCGATCACCGGAACGGGATCCACCTTAACCGTTACCTGCTGAGTGATCGCGCTGCTCACCGGCGGCGTCACAGTGAGGGTGTAGGTGGTGGTCGCGGCCGGCTTCACGCTTACAGGCGTTCCGCTGACCACGGTGAGATTGCCGGGCGTGATGACCCCAGTGCCGCCGGAGAAGACGGCCGTGAGAGTCGTGCTCGTGCCCGCCAGGATTTCACCCGCGCCGGCGCTGAAGCTGGTGATCGCGGGAGCCGGATCCACCTTGACCGTTGTGGTCTGGCTGGTCGAGCCGCCGCTGCCGGTCACCGTAAGCGTGTACGCGGTTGTCGATGTGGGACTGACAGTAATTGCGGTTCCGCTGACCACGGTGAGATTGCCGGGCGTGATGACGCCGGCGCCGCCGGAGAAGACGGCCGTCAGAGTCGTGCTGGATCCGGCAAGGATCTCGCTTGCGCCGGCACCGAAGCTGGTAATCGTGGGCGCCTGATTGCCGCCTCCGCCGCCGGACGACGATCCGCCGCCCCCGCAGCCGGTCAGCATCGCCGCACACCCCACAAAAGCCAGAGCCCACCCCGCAAAAACCCCGAAACGTCTCATGACCGATCCCGTGAAGCTAAAATGAATGCGCGTCCATGTTAAACGTTTTAGCGCGGAGAAAGCGATGCTCAAGGCGAATTTTTCTTTTCCGCCCTGCTTGGGACAGATCCGATCCGCCGGGGCGCCGGAAGATGGCCGCCGCCGCGAGAGGGCAAAACGCAGACACAGATCGCACTTGAGTCCCTCTCCATTGAGATTCTGCGCAGAACGGGCAGTAAGGGGATAAGACTGGCGGAGGAGGCATCGGAAATCTGACGCATACGAATTCGGCCGATGCCCGGGCCATCGCTGCTAAAGCGCGCGTTGAACTCCTGCAGATTCCGCGCGTCGTCTTTCATCACCACGAATACCACCGGGGGTAGGGTAGTGAGTCAAGCGGATACCCATCTGATTTGTTTCTTGATCCGGGGAGAATGAAACCTCGCTGGTCTCGCCGCAATCTCCAAACGGCCCTCCGAGTTTTGGAATTCGCGCCTTCCGGGATGATTTGAAGCGCAAGGAATCTCTTGTACTTCGACGCTTTCGAGAAGTGACCCGGGTCTGCTTTCCAGAAGTGACCCAACTGTGGTGGAACCAAGGTTGCAACTGAAGGAACTGTGCGCGGCTTAGGGATGATGAATCATCATGCCCGTTGCCCGGAAGCGCCCTTGCGAATTGACGTGCGATCACGATTCTATGTGTTGTCAGGCCGCGAAGGGCCACTCGCGGCGTCTGCGAGCGCGCCAGAGATACAGGGCGGTTCCCGTAAGGACAATCAGGAAGGCAAAGAAGAGCTCGCGCTCGAAAGCTGGCCGGGCAAAGAGGATGTACAGGAATCCTGCGCAGGCGATCAGCGGCGGCCAGGGATAGAACCACACGCGGAAGGGGCGCTCCATGTCGGGCTGCGTGCGGCGCAGGACGATCAGGCCGATCTGCTGCAGCAGGAACTGGAGCAGGATGCGAATCACGACCAGAGCCGCCAGCAGATCGAAGAGCTGAAAAATGCAAAAGAGCGTTGCCACGGCCCCCAGCACCAGCAGCGAGACATTGGGAAAACGATGGCGGGGATGGACGCGGGAAAACGCGCGAAAGTAGTTGCCGTCGAGCGCGGCCGCATAGGGAACGCGCGAATAGGAGAGCAGCAGCGCATAGACGGAAGCGAACGCGGTCCAGACCACAAGCAGCGCCACGATGCGCCCGGCCAGATTGCCGTAGACGGATTGCATCAGGATCGCGACCACCGATTCGCGGGCGCTTGCGCCGGCGGGGCCGATCAACCACTGCCAGTGCAGCACGCCCAGCACGCTCACATTCATGGCCAGGTAGAGCGCCGCCACCAGCGCCACCGACCACAGCACAGCGCGGGGAATTGTGTATCCGGGATTGCGCACCTCGGCGCCGAGAAAGCAGATGTTGTATGCGCCCCAGTAATCGTAAGTGGCGATCAGCGTGGCCGTGCCCAGACCGGCGAAGAAGGCCAGCGAGGGTGTGAAGGCGCCGTGCGGAAAAGCGAAAGCCTGGCGTGCGTGGAAATGCGTGAACCCGGTGAAAATCACCGCGCCCAGCGTGCCCATCACGCCAATCCACAGGATCGACGAGAAACGCCCAATGGCACGGATGTTCCGGTAGAGCAGCAGAACCGCCGTCATGCAGCAGCCCATGGCGAGGAGGGTTGCCGGGCCGAGAATGATGGCCACGTGAAACGTGCCCACGGGCGGCAGTGGCATCGGCAGTTCGTAATGCAACCAGGCAACGCGCAGCCCGGGGAACAGAAATCCCGCATATTGCGCCAGTCCCACGCAGCCCGAGGCGATGGAGAGCGGTGCGCTGAACGTAAGCTGCCAGATGAAAAGAAAGGAGAGATAACGCCCCAGCCGCTCCGGGCCATAGATTGTCTTCAGGTAGTAATAGGATCCCCCGGCCTCGGGCATGGCGGCGCCCAGTTCCGCCCATACCAGGCCGTCGCAGCCGGCGAGCAGCGCGCCCAGAATCCAGCCGAGAATCGCCTGCGGGCCGTGCATGGCAATCACGATCAGGGGCAGGGTGATGAAGGGCCCCACGCCGATCATGTTGATCATGTTCAGGGCGATTCCGTTGAGCAGGCCAATCCCGCGCACCAGTTCCGGTTGTCCGGCGGCGCCGGTTTTGTCGGGATGGGGCAGCGATTCAGGCATTGGGGTGAGATTTGTGCAAGGTGTGGAACCGGTTCATTGGGATGATACCGGATCGAGAAGCAGGGGCAGGGCGGGAATCGTGCAAGGCAAACGCATCCAGGTGGACAGGAGCCGCGCAATGTGCGGAGCCGCGGCGAAATGACCGTCCGGATGGCATTCCGTACAATTACTCTATTCAGATAGAGGATTCAGAACGATCCCGATTTTTTTAAACAAGAGTCCAGCGCGATCACTGGCGTTCTGCCGGTTTTCCCACCTCGGAGGTGAAGCTCGATGATACGGCTCCACGCACTCGCTTGCGGAGTGTTGATGCTTGGTCTGGGTTCGATCGCGATGCCGCTGGCAGGCGCGCAAACACCGGAGCAGATCGCCGCGGACCCGCGCGCTGACTACCAGCCCCTCGAGGCGGATCGCGGCGCGTCCGCTCTCTGGCAGTCGCTCCAGAAATTGCATACGCGCGCAAGCGTCCTAACGGTAGTGGCCCATCCCGACGATGAGGACGGAGGTATGCTGGCCTATGAGTCGCGCGGCCAGGGAGCGCGCGTGCCCCGCTTCTCGCTCTCGTCCAAAGGCATGTGCGACTACGCAACGGACAAGTGGGCGCCGGTACGCTT
>JAJZNH010000999.1 GCA_021811745.1 Acidobacteriota bacterium | reverse complement strand
CCGTGCGGAATCGCGAGATCATCTCGATGTTGATGGGGAACTGAGCAAACCGCTTCTTGAAGGTCTCGAAGTGTTGAAAGCTGAGCACTGTGGTGGGTGTCAGCACCGCGACCTGCTTGCCGTCCTGCACTGCTTTGAATGCCGCGCGCATGGCCACTTCTGTCTTGCCGTAGCCCACACCGCCGCACAGCAGCCGGTCCATCGGCGTTGGCGCTTCCATGTCGTCTTTGATGGCCTCGATTGCCGCTATCTGATCTTCCGTCTCGTTGTAGTCGAATGTGTCCTCGAATTCACGCTGAAACTCATTGTCCCGCGAGAAGGAAGTGCCCGCGGCCGTGTGCCGTGCCGCATAGAGCTTCAGCAGTTCCGCCGCCATATCTTGCATGGCCTTGCGCACGCGCGCCTTGGTCTTGGTCCACTGCTGCGAACCGAGCTTGTTCAGCACCGGCGCAGGTCCCGACTCGGTTGAGCGGTACTTCTGGATCAAGTCCAGACGCGTCAGCGGCACATACAGTTTGGCTTGCTCGGCGAACTCCAGGATCATGAACTCCACCGAGAGGCCATCCTGCGCAATTTCCTTCAGTCCCTGATATTGCGCAATGCCGTGCTCCACATGCACGACGTAATCGCCGATGCCGAGGTCACGAAAGTCCGAGACAAAGGCTGCTGTCTTCGATCGCTTGGGCTCGGGCCGCGCCGCCACGTCAGCCTCGTCGGACAGATCATTGGCGCCGAATACAATCAGGTTCGCGTCGGCAAAGCTCACGCCGGCCGCAAGCGGCGTCCGCACGATAACCGGCACGCGCAGATCGCCGGCCAGATAGCTGCCTTCGTCCAGCACCGTCTCGCCGCCGGGGCGCGCCACGCGGCTGCCCAGCCGGTAGGGAATCTGGTACTCGCGGAGCACTGTCGCCAGACGCTCCACCTCGCCCTGGTTCGGCGCGGCCAGCACGATCCGCGTCTCGGCCGCCATCAGGTTACGCAACTGCTCAGTCAGCGCCGGAATGGACCCGTGGAACCTGAGTGTGGGCCGCGTCTGCAACTCTATTTCGCCGAGCGTCGTGTCTTCGTCCAGCACATCTACCGCGCCCAATTGATCCAGGTCCAGCCCCATGTGCGCGTCGAGCGATGCCTGCAACACCTCCGGCCGCACATAGATGTCTTCCGGCCGGATCAGCGATCCGATCCCCGACCGCTCATGCCGCTGCTCCACCTTATTCCACCAGCGATCGATCTGGTTGCGCACCATGGCCGGCTCGTCTACAAAGACCGCACACCGGGGCGCCAGGGAAAGGAGCGATTTCTGCGCTCCAGCCACCGTGGTGAAGAACTCCCACCCCGGAAACACGCTGACCCCGCCGGCCGCCGCTGCCTCCACGGCCATCTCCTCGGCCGCCTCTTCGCCTGCGGCTTCCACTTGAACACGCTCCCGGCTTAGCCGCGCATGGACCGCGGCGAGTAACTGCTCGGTCACCGGCGTCTCGGTCAGCGGCAGCAGCAGGGCCTCATCCAGTCCGCTCTGCGACCGCTGGGTCCCGGGATCGAACTTCCGCAGGGTGTCTATCTCGTCGCCAAAGAACTCCACGCGCACCGGACGGTCGGCTTCCGGCGAATAGACGTCCAGGATGCCGCCCCTCCGCGTGAACTGTCCGGGCATCTCCACCAGATCCGTTTGCGTATAGCCCACACTGGCCAGGTGTCCGGTAAGCACCTCAAGGTCCACCTCTTCGCCGCGCCGCAGCGTTACCGCCAGTCCGGCGTAGTACTCGCGGTCGAAGAGCCTGAGCGCCGCTGCTTCCACGGGTGCAATCAGAATCGAAACCGCGCCTGTGGACAGCTTCCATAAAGCAGCCGCGCGCCGCTCCTGAAGGTCGGGATGGGGAGAAAGATTTTCGAAGGGAAGCACATCGTGGGCCGGCAGCCGCACGACCCGCTCGGGGTCCACGGCGCCGGTCAGCTCGCAGCCAGCCTTGAGCATCGGCTCAAGCGCCTCGGCGGCTTTATTATCGGCTACCACCAGAATGACCGGCTGCTTGGCCGCCCGCGCAATCAGCGGCACGTACAAAGCCCGCGCCGTGGTGGTCAATCCGGATACACGTCTACGCCCCGCACCCAGGCTGAGATGCCTGCGAACGCGCTCAAATGCCGAACCGTGCTCCAGCTCCGCAAAGATTTCACGGACAAACGGGAGGATCATCTGCATTCAGTTTAGCAGCGGGACGAGTTGCGCATCGACCGGTGGGGGCAGACCGTTATTGCCGCTGACGGCGCGTTCGATACGATTTTCGGTTTAGATCTTTTTTAGAACCGCCGCGTGGCTGCGGCGAACAGCCGGCTCGCTCACCACTTCCAATCCGGTCTTTTCCGCAGCCGCCACTTCTCTTTGGAATTCCCCCGCTTTCACATGCCCCGCGGGTTCCGCAAGGAAGAGCAGACCGCCGGATTTCAGCGCGCCCGCAGCCTCCGCAAAGAACGTCTCCGCCGAAGGCATCTCATGCACGACGGCGAAGGCAAGCACAAAATCCACCGTGCCCTGCATGTCTTCAAGGTCCATCCGTTCCGGCCTGGCGATTCGCCTCTCGATACGCTCCGCGAGGCTGGCCTTCGTGGCTCGCCGCCGCAACCCCTCCAGCATCTTCACTTGAACGTCCACCGCAACCACCCGGCCGGTTGCGCCAACCAGGCGCGCCAGCGGCAGGGTGAAAAAGCCCATCCCAGGCCCTGGCTCCAGCACCGTCATCCCTGCCCGGACATAAGGCGCAAGCAACCTCTCGGGGGATTCCGCGATCCAGCGCCTCATCGGGCTGGCCAGCAGGCAGCCGATCCACCAGGGGCACACGCGCTTCGCCATTCTGCGATCCCACCCTTCCTTCCGAATGCCAGATTGCGAATGCGCTGATGGGCGTGCCCATACCGCTTCGCATCTGTTCAGAGAGTACGCTCGTACCGCTGTGCCGGATCCTGGCGCACGGCCCGGACTGGGTACTGCGGGGCGGCATCGCCATTTAGCGCAGCGTGCTCCAGAGCAATTGCCGGGCGGGCAAAGGCCATGAAACGATCATTTACTTTTTAGTCAATTAGTAACCCATTTACTATTACTGCAAGCAGGAAAAACTCGCTTCAAAGCGTTTCCCAACATCCGCCAGACATGGATAATGAGCCTGTTACGGAGCGGCGAGGGCATCGCAGTAAAGAGTTTTTCGTGGGGTTTAGCATCTAGCCATCTTCCTGGTTTTTCAGGGGTTACGGTTCCCACGACGGCTGCCGGCGGCTGTCAATCCTCTTGCTCCGGGCGCAGTCTCGCGGCAATCGGGTTGACCGGTGAGCCAAAGAACGACGGTGAATCGAATGGATCAGCCCCGATCATCCTCGCCTGACCTTCC
>JAJZNH010000260.1 GCA_021811745.1 Acidobacteriota bacterium | reverse complement strand
GTAAGTTGACCGAGGGAGTATCGAGTAACTTGCCGGCGAGGTCCCAGAGGGCGATTTCGATCGCGCTGACGGCAGACCCCCAGGGCTTGAACGCGCCCATGCGGCGGATCTTGAGCATGATGCGTTCGACGTTGGTGGGGTCTTCACCGATGAGGTACTGCTTGTAGAAAAGCACCATCGGCTTGAGATAGGGCTTGGCGGACTCCGCTTCTCCATACCCGGAAACGCCCTTGTCCGTGACGATGCGGACGACGGGGTTATTGCCGATAATCGCGCACTTGAGGTCGGTAATTTTGATGGGACCGATTCCGGTGCGCTTCTCATCGATCGTTTTCTGCGGTGCGGCAAACGCGGTTGCAGCGGCCGCTCCGGAAAGCGATCCGATAAATCCTCTCCGAGTCCATTTATCCATAGGTCCCTCCTTTAGGCTTTCTAGTTTGATTTAAATGCTGAAGCGGACGGTCATTCTCCGCCCCCTGCGAGTCTACACTCCACTTCCGGTTTTGTTCTTATCGCAGTCGCGCATGACATTGGCGACGATCGGGTAGAGGTGCGAGTCTTCGGCGAGGGCCGCGCAGTTCCGCGCCGCGGCCACGGCATTCTGCGTGCCGATATCGTCGGGACGGTAGAACGCCGAGCGGGAGAGGCTGGATTCTTCGACGGAATCCATATCCACGATGGCGATGTGTCGAAAGCCGGGCAAAGCGAGGTTCGGTTTCGCAGTCACGAACCAATTCCGAAATCAGAACAGCTCGGTGAGCCGGGCGAAGGAATCCATTTCGATGAGGTGCTGGCCCGCAGGCGCGGGCGTCAGCTCGTCGTGTTCCAGAACCCACGTGTCCTTGTGGCAGAGGAAGACGGCATGCATTCCGGCGACCAGCGCAGGGTTGATGTCGCTCCTGGGGCTGTTGCCGATCATCCAGGCGCTGCGCGCGGCAATCTTTTGGCGGAGCATTACGCCACGATAAGTGGGCGGGTCCTTTTCCGCCACGATCTCCACCGCAGAAAAATACTCAGCCAGTCTCGACCTCGCCAGCTTGCCGGCTTGCTCGGCCTCGTCGCCCTTGGTCATCAGGATAAGTCGATGCCGCTGCGCCAGTGCCGCCAGCGTCTCGGCCACGCCGGGAAGCAGTTCGATCTCCTGTTCGGCGATGGCGCGCGCCAGGCCGCGAATCCGCTGCCGCTTCTCTTCGGTCACCGGAGCCGGGCTGAGCCGTTCAAAGCACTTCACCAGCGACCGGGTAAAGCTCGACAGCCCGTATCCGTGGGCAAGGATGGTCTCCCGCTCCACCTCGTTCAGTGTCTCCCGCACCTGCGCCGGCGAGTACTCGCGATGATTCAGAAAACCGATGAACGCCGCAATTGCGCGCTCGAAATAGATATTGTTCTCCCACAGCGTATCGTCGGCGTCGATCAGCAGCGTCTGTCCGGCAGGAAAGCGGGGCATGAGTCGAGGATACTCAATGGCCGCAGCCGCATCCATTGCCGCAGCCCATCTCCGGCATGCAGCATCCGCCGCCGGATTCGCAGGCCGGGACCGCAGAGGCGGCGCCCCTGGCAATCACACCGGCCCCGCCGCTGATCAGCCGTTTGACCGCGCCGCTGCATTGCGGGCAGCTCTCAAGCGCAGCGTCCGACATATTCTGCCGCCGTTCGAAACGATAGCCGCAGGCCTGGCACCGGTACTCGTATGCGGGCATAAACTGCTCCTCAAAAATCCATCGGGAAGATGGCTTCATTATATCCGTCTCTGAAATTCAAGAAGTTGGCAGCCGGCTGTTGCCGCATATCGCATGCAGAAGCGGGCGCATCGCGGCTTCGGGCGCATTCATCCGCGATCCGCGAAATGCATGCTCATCCCACGCGCATCGCTGCGAGAATTTGCATGCCTTCCGATTTGCTTGTGCGCTTCGAATGCATGTCGAGTTCCAAGCGGAGAAAATTATTGATCATTTTTCCACCTATACGTCGTTTTTTTCTTGACATCGTTGCTGCATAAATCTATACATTCTTCAACTGCAATGTACGATTGCAGAATCGATGCAACCCATCGAAAGGGAGAATAGGCAAAATGGCAACCAAGAAAGCAGCCAAGAAGGCACCCGCCAAGAAGGCCGCCAAGAAGGCCGCCAAGAAGACCGCCAAGAAGAAGTAGCAGCGGATCCGACAACCTAAAAGGCAACACTAAGGGGGACGCTTCAAGGCGTCCCCCTTAGTGTTTTTGCAGGAAACGCAGTGAAAGCGCAGAATGGAGGCGAAGCATCGCGAGGAGACACGTATGACGCGACGCCGCTGGATCGCTGAACACTGGGATGAAGCGACGGCCACGCTGACCGGAACGCAGGCCGAGCATATGGGGCGCGTGCTGCGCGCGCAACCCGGAATGGAAGCCGACGTTGTGGCCGGCGGCCGTGTTTTCCACGCCGAAGTCGCGGCCGTTCACCTGAACAAGAGCGAAAGCGAAGTGCGTCTCAACCTGCTGGCCGAGCTCACAGCCGCTCCCGCGCTGCCGCTCACGCTCACCCTGGCGGTGTATAAGTTCGATCGCATGGAATGGGCGATTGAGAAAGCCACCGAACTGGGCGTGGCCGCGATTGTTCCGGTGATTTCCCGCCGCACCGAAAAGCACCTGGGCGATGCGGCCGGCAAGCGCGCGCAACGCTGGCGCCGCATTGCCCATGAGGCCGCGCAGCAGTCGCGGCGCTCGGATGTGCCGGTGATCTACGAGCCTAGGCCGCTTGCCACTCGCGTCAAGGCCGCGGCCTCGGGAACGCGTATCGTACTGGCCGAGCAGGAACGCACCACCACGCTGCGCGCGCTGGTGGAAGAAGCCACCGATGCTGCCGGAGAGGAGATGCCCACACTGGAGATCGCCATCAGGCCGGAAGGCGGATGGGCGCCCGCCGAAGAAGCGCTCTTTGACGCCAACGGATGGAGAGCGGCTTCGTTGGGGCCGCGCATCCTGCGCGCGGAGACAGCCGCCATTGCCGCACTCGCGATGGTGGCCGCGAGCCTGGAGTAGCCGGCGCTAGAGCGAGACGCCCCGCTTCCAGGGAATGAAGTCGATTTGCCCGCGCTGTTCGGAATACGTCAGCCGCTCGCCGCTGGCCACCTGGATCGCCATCTCCAGCAGCTTCTCGCCGAGTTCCGCCACCGTTGCTTCGCCTTTCACAATCGGCCCGGCATCGAAGTCGATGATGTCGTGCATGCGCTCTCCGGTCGTGGAGTTGGTGGAGATTTTCACCACCGGCGCAATCGGATTCCCGGTAGGCGTGCCCAGCCCGGTGGTGAAGAGCACCAGGTTGCAGCCCGCGCCCACCTGCGCCGTCACGCTCTCCACGTCGTTGCCGGGCGTGCACTGCAGGGTAAGGCCGGGCTTGCGC
>JAJZNH010000349.1 GCA_021811745.1 Acidobacteriota bacterium | reverse complement strand
GAGTGTAAGGAACGTACGACACACTACCCATCACCAGGACTTTCCCGAGAGAGTCACAATTGTCCGCGCCCGCCATCCGTTCGAAGGTCAATCGCTCGCGGTTCTTGGGTCGGTGCATCGCAAAGGTCAATGGCTTCTTCTGCTCGTCTTGCCGGACGGCAGTAAATCTCTGATCCCTGCCGATTGGACCGATCTGGCTTGCCCGGCACAATCCCTCGCGCCGCCTCCTATAGCCACCCTCGGCACCCTTGAAGACTTGCTTCACGCCCGCGCCGTGATAGACGCTCTCCTCAGCCGCCTCGCTCCGACAACACGCGAGGACGGCCACTCGCCAGCCACAAAGGAGAGCGCTCTTGCGAGAAAAAAATCGAAACCTCTTCGATCTTCTGCTCGACGACGCCGACGCTTGGGAAAGCCTGCCCGAGGAACCCCAGGCTCAGGCGATCCAAATCCTGGCGCGACTTATCGCCCAGGCGGCTCAACCAAACCCACCCCAGGAGAAGAACCATGAGTGATGCGAGCAAAGTCAAACCCAACCACACCGAACGCGCGGCCATCGTCTACATTCGTCAATCCAGCCCCGCCCAGGTCGAAAATCACCGGGAGTCCACCGCGCGCCAGTATGCTTTGGTGGAGAGAGCCTGCCAGTGGGGCTGGGCCCGTGAACAAGTCACCGTCATCGACGAGGACCTGGGGGTGTCGGGCTCCGGATGGGCGGAGCGCTCCGGGTTCGCCCGCCTCACAGCGCAGGTCGCTCTCGGCCGGGTGGGCATCGTGCTCGGCCTGGAAGTCTCCCGCCTGGCGCGCAATAACGCCGATTGGTATCGCCTGTTCGATCTCTGCAGCGTGACCGACACGCTGGTCGGCGATGGCGACGGCCTTTACCATCCGGCCCTTCTTAACGATCGTCTGATCCTCGGGCTGAAGGGCATTATGGCCGAAGCAGAACTGCACGTCCTGCGTGCCCGGCTGGAAGGAGGCATTCGCAACAAAGCTGCGCGCGGCGAACTGCGCCGGAACTTGCCCGTGGGCTTCGTGTGGGGAGAAGCAGATGGCGAAGTGCGCTTTCATCCCGACGAGTCTGTCGTCCACACCCTCCGCACGGTCTTTGCGAAGTTCACCGAACTGGGGTCGGTCCGCAAGGTCTGGCTCTGGTTCCGTTCCGAGGGTCTCGCCTTCCCGATGCGGAGGCATATGAAAAGCGAGATCCGTTGGATCGCCCCCACCTACACCGCGATCCATCACGTGTTGAGCAATCCGGTGTATGCTGGCGCTTACATTTACGGAAGGTGTCGCCATGAACGTTATGTCGACGAGCAAGGAAGGCTGCGGAGGCGCACTCGTCATCTGCCCATGGCCGAATGGTCGGTGCTTCTTCCCGAGCATCATCCCGGCTACATCGATTGGGCCACTTTCCAGGCCAACCAAACTCGCATTGATGCCAATGTTCATCCCCAACCTCACCAAGCTGGAGGCGCCGTGAGAGAAGGAGCAGCCCTGCTGCAAGGGCTGGCCCGGTGCGGAAAGTGTGGCCGCCGGCTGCACACGCATTACACCGGCCGCAACGCTTCGCCCGGATACCATTGCTCGGGCAAGGATATTGTTCAGGGGCGCGGCGTATACTGTCTGAACGTCGGCGGGCTCCAAATCGATCAGGCCGTCGCGGATGCTTTTCTCAAGGCGCTGACGCCAGCGGCTCTCGCCGCTACCGAACTCGCTGCCCACCAGCTCGAAGCGGACCACGATCGCGCGCTGGCCGAGTGGCGACTGGCCGTGGAGCGCGCTCGGTACGAAGCAGAACGCGCCGAGCGTCAATACCGTGCCGTCGAGCCGGAAAATCGGCTCGTGGCCCGCGGCCTGGAAACGGAATGGGAAAAACGGCTGCGCGAACTCGCCGCTGCGGAAGCGGAACTTGAGCGGCGGGAACGACAGCGACCACGCACACTGAGCCCGGAAGAGAAAAAGAAACTTCGTTCCCTGGGCTCCGATCTCGACAAAGTTTGGGCGGCGCCCACCACCACGGATCGAGATCGCAAAGAGCTCTTGCGCGCGCTGTTGGAAGAGGTGATCGTGACCGTGAATAAGCCCAACTGCTCCGCGCATCTGACGCTGCGCTGGAAAGGTGGAACGCTCACGGAAATCGATCTTGCTTTGCCGCGCATGAAGCCTCGGGGTCTCCACACTGACGAAGATACGATCTCCCTGCTGCGTCGTCTGGCCGTTCATTACCCCGACGACGTCATCGCCGGCGTTCTCAATCGGCAGGGACGCCGAACGGCGAGCGGGGAACGCTTTACCGCGAATCATGTCAGCAGCCTGCGCCACTATCGTCATATTCCGCGCTACGAGCCGCCGGCGGCACCACCCACGGGCGAGGTGGTGCCGATTCGCAAGGCAGCGGAGATTCTGGGCATCTGCCCTTCCACCGTTCATCGCTGGCTGAATGATGGCTTCATCGCCGGCGAGCAGGTCACGCCTGGTGCGCCGTGGCAGATTCGAATCACCGATGAGCTGCGGGCACGCTTCGTGGAGCAAACCCCGCCGGGGTATCTGCCCATGCTGGAAGCCACAATGAAACTTGGCGTCACGCGCCAGACCGTGTTGCAGCGTGTAAAGCGTGGCGAACTGGAAGCCGTGGTGGTCACTCGCGGACGCCGCAAAGGCTTGCGAATCAAAGCCGTAGATAACCAACCAGGGTTATTCTGTTAACAAGGGGGCATTATGAAGATGGATCCAAGCAGCCCTTAACCCGAATAATTCACGTTTTTTAAAGACACGAAAGGCCTCCCGGTGGTAAAAAGCTGTTGACAAGCAGACTTGAGACCACTGCGGAGGCTTTCGCTTGGACCAACCTACCACAACACAGTGTTTGTTGTTCCCAAATATTTTCCCCAAGCCCGTCGTGGCGGAGTTCGACCAGCGGCAAGGCAGTTCCGACGGCGGCGCGATCCTGCTGAAAGCAGCCGACCGGCGGCTGGGATTGACGGCTGCGCTGGCCGATTGTCTGGAAGACGAGCGACAGGCGGGCAAGGTCGAGCATGAGATGGAAGAGATGCTGGCGCAGCGCATTTACGGCATCGCGTGTGGTTATGCCGACGCCAACGATGCGGCGCGGCTGGCGTCGGATCCTCTCCACAAGTTGTTGGTAGGGCGCGACCCGATCGAGGGCGCGGACTTGGCTTCGCAACCGACGCTCTCTCGCTTTGAGAATGCGGTGGACCGCAAGCAGCTTTATCGGATGGGCGAGCGGCTGGCCGAGCGCGTGATCGAGCGGCACCGCCGGCGTCTCCAGGGGCATGCGCGGCGCATCACCCTTGACCTCGATCCAACCGACGATCCCACCCACGGCGCGCAGCAGTTGAGCTTCTTTAATGGCCATTACGACTC
>JAJZNH010000203.1 GCA_021811745.1 Acidobacteriota bacterium | reverse complement strand
CGTGCTGATGAAGCTGCCCGGACAGAATGATGGCCTGGAGTTCGTTGAGATTCTGCCCTTCACGCCCGCCAACCGGAACAACATGATCGGCTGGATCGCGGGCCGCAGCGATGGCGCGTACTATGGCACCGCAGTCGTTTACGACTTCCCCAAGACCCGGTTAGTGGACGGGCCGCAGCAGATCGAGGCGCGCATCGATCAGAATGCGCAGCTCTCAGGTCAGTTGACGCTCTGGAATCAGCAGGGCTCGCACGTGCGCCGCGGCAATCTGCTGGTCATCCCCTGCGGAAAGGCACTGCTGTATGCCGAGCCGATTTACCTGCAGGCCAGCAACAGCCCCATGCCGGAGTTGCGCCTGGTCGTCCTCGCGCTGCAGGATCAGCTTGCCTACGCGCCCACATTTGAGGGAGCGCTGACTTCACTCTTCGGCTCGCAACCCTCTTCCCTGACTGGCTCGCCAACGCCACAAGCCGCGCCCACAAGTGATGCAGCACCTCAACCGGCCGCCAGTTTGAGTGCGCTCATCTCTCAGGCCGGCAAGGATTTCTCTGACTATCAAAGCCTCACCTCGCAAGGCAGACTGGCCGAGGCAGGACAAAAACTCGACGACCTGAAGCGCGTGCTTCAGGAGCTGAGCACGCACTCCAAGTAGGGCTTCCCGGAGACGGCAAGCAATTTTCGCCATCAAGTGAAGCCGGCGCAGTCAAGTGGCATTCTCTTCAAGAAACGCCACCTGGTGGGATCAGGGCAACTCTCAGCCCACTCAAGGACCGCCGTAAACTATCACTCGTATGCGACTCTTTGTCGGGATTCCGTTGGCAGCCGCCGTTATGGACGAACTCACGGCAGCCGCTGCGCGTTTGCGCTCTAAAGATGACGCCCTGCGCTGGGCCGCGCCGGAATCGTGGCACATCACTCTGCAGTTCCTCGGCAATACACGGCCGGAACAATATGAGTGCCTGATTGCGCGCCTCAGCGAACTGCGCTCTAGGCCCGTGCCCATCCGCCTTGGAGAACTGGGCTTCTTTGATCGTGCCGGCATCTTTTACACCGGTGTAGCCTTATCGCCTGAATTGGTCTCTCTTCAGCGGCGCGTGGTGACCGCGACGAGTAAGTGCGGCTTCGTCCCCGAAGCCCGCCCCTATCATCCGCACATCACTCTCGCCCGCGCCAGGGGTGAAGGGCGCGGAAGGCCGCTCCGTTCGCTCGAAGCAAAGATAGACCGCCAACCCTCCTTCAGTCCTTTCACGGCAGCTGAGTTTCTTCTTTACGAAAGTCATCTCTCGCGCACCGGATCGATCTACGAAGTCCGTCACCGCTTTCCCCTCACGCCTGCGCCCAGCCCGTGATGGCAGAACGCCGGCCTCGCTTACGGGCCAGCCCAGGGCAAGCGCATTTCAAGATATGGGAAGATTCTGTCTCGAAAGGGCACGGCCAAAGCTGTGCCCTTTCAAATCCACCGCCATTCATAGTTCCAAATCCAAATGTGATAGACCTGCGGGCCAGAAAGTCGGGGAAGACAAATCGCGGGGAGACGTTTATCCTGATTGCGCCCTTAAGCCTTTCAATTGGACTGTGCTGAACGGGGATCACTCTCAGGAGATCGAAGGAGTCTCCCACCGATGCAGGAAAATCTCTCTCGCCGCAATTTCATTCAAACCAGCGCGATCGCGGCGGCGGCATGCGTTGCCTCCGGCGCAGCACCGTCTTTCGCGCAAGCCGTGGCTGGAACCGGTAAGCCTTCGCCGGTCAAGCTGGGGCTTTGCAGCTATACCTTTCGCAACTTCAGCCGTGCGCAGTTGATCGAATACATGAAGCAGCTGCACGTGACCGACCTGAACGCCAAGGATGTGAAGGATCACCTCCCCATGGATCCCGCAGCCGAGGAGCAGGCGCTAGCCGACTATAAGGCCGCAGGCATCAAGCTCCATGCCGCCGGAGCCATTTACTTCCGCAGTCCCGACGAAAGCGATATCCGCAGCAAGTTCGAATACTGCAAGCGGGCGGGCATCGGCGTGATCGTGGCGGGCGACCCGACTCCGGAATCACTCAAGTGGATTGAGCGGTTCGTGAAGGAGTATGACATCAAGATCGCCATCCACAATCACGGGCCGGAGGACAAGTTCTTTCCGTCGCCGTTCGATGTTTTGAAGGCGATCCAGGGGCTGGATCCGCGCATCGGATGCTGCATCGACGTAGGCCACGCGGCCCGCGCCGGAGCCAACGTAATCGAGGCCATTCATGCCACCGGTTCGCGCCTTTACGATGTCCACATGAAGGATCTGGCCAACCTGCACGAGAAAGACAGCCAGGTTGCCGTGGGTGAAGGACTGATGCCGATCCGCGGCATCTTCCAGGCGCTCATCGATATCAAGTATCCCGGGTTCGTCGATCTGGAATACGAGATCCATGGCAACGATCCGATGCCCGGCGTGATTGAGAGCTTTGGGTATATGCGCGGCGTTCTGGATGGCATGGGGTATCTGACGCACGCGTAGGGGAGCGTTCCGCTCTCAGCCATCAGCATGTTCGTGCTTGAAGAACGCAAAGACAGTGAAGGCTCCGGCGACGGAAATACCGTTCGGAGCCTTCGTTATCGCGGCGGAAATGCTTGCCCCGCCTGGTCACTGCAGAATCGGGATTCCCGCAATGCGCTTCTGCCATTCGGCCGGGCCAGTCTGGTGGACGCTGGTCCCCTTGGAATCAACAGCAACGGTTACGGGCATATCGCGCACATCGAATTCATAAATGGCCTCCATGCCCAGATCGCCAAAAGCCATCAGCCGCGAGCCGTGAATCGCTTTTGAAACCAGGTAGGCCGCACCGCCAACCGCCATCAGGTACACCGCGCTGAATTCTTTGATGGCCTCGATAGCCGCCGGACCGCGCTCGGCTTTGCCCACCATGCCCAGCAGACCGGTTTCGGCCAGCATCTGGCGGGTGAACTTGTCCATGCGCGTCGATGTCGTCGGACCGGCAGGGCCAACCACCTCATCGCGCACCGGATCGACCGGGCCAACGTAGTAGATGAAGCGGCCGCGAAGGTCCACGGGCAGCTTTTCGCCGCGGTTGAGCATGTCCGTCAGGCGCTTGTGGGCGGCGTCGCGGCCCGTGAGCAGCTTGCCGGTCAACAGCAGCACCTCGCCCGGCTTCCACGTTGCGGCTTCCTCGCGGGTCACAGTGTCCAGATTCACGCGGCGAGCGCCGGAGACGTCATAGGTCAGCTTGGGCCAGTCCTCAAGGTTGGGTGGATCAAGAAAGACCGGGCCGGAACCATCCAGCACAACGTGGGCGTGGCGCGTAGCAGCGCAGTTGGGAATCATGGCCACGGGCAGATTGGCGGCGTGGGTGGGATAATCGCGCACCTTCACGTCGAGCACCGTGGTCA
>JAJZNH010000270.1 GCA_021811745.1 Acidobacteriota bacterium | reverse complement strand
TGCCCGATATCCACCGCATCTCGCGCTCGACGATGCTAGGTGAGCAGGCGTGGGGACCGCCGGACACCTACGACGTGTTCAACACCAATGCGCGGCTGAATATGAATCTCTCGCCGAAGTGGACGGCGTTTGCCGCGGCGAGCCTGAGCCATTCGCTCATTCAGGACAACGTGATCTATGCCTATGGGCCTTCGCTCGATCCGGCGACCTTCGCCGTGTCGTGCCCCAACGCGCCGAATGCGCCGGCGTACTTCTTCTGTCCCGACGGCACCTATGGGATCTATGACTATCGCAATCCCAACGAGCTGAGGATTGACGGCGTGGCCGAGGCGATAGCCACGGGTCAGGTGCAGACAGGCGCAGTTACGCAGGTGATTGCGTTTGGCGGCGAGTTGTTTTTGCGGACCGTGCAAATGCCGGGGTATTACTCGGTCGATAGCCCGATTTCCCCCAATGGTGTGGTGCAGGACGGCGCTGTATATGCGTACGTTGGGTCAGAGAACATCTATCAGCCCGATGTGCCGGTGGCCTGGGGCACGCCTGATTCGCTCGAGTATCCAGTTCAATCGGCAGGTCCGCGGCGGCTTTGGCAGGACAGCCGGCAATCGTCGTTCATCTTGCAGGACCGCGTGCAACTGCCGGGGCGCGTGCAATTGATCGCCGGCGGACGATACGACGCGCTGCGCGATCACAACTACTCGGTGCAGGCGATGCATCCCACAGCGCCGGTTCAGTTAACCGATAAACCGGTGTGGCTGCCGCAGTATGCTGCCACATTCAGTCCCAGACAGAGCCTGACGCTGTATGCGAATTACGGTGTGCTGTTGTCCCTGGGGCCGCAGGGGCCGTGGTGGGTGGATAACGCCAACGAATTTTTGGCGCCGTACAACACGCGGCAGTTCGAAACCGGTGCAAAGTATGAACCGGGGCAGCGGATTCTGCTGAGCGGGGATTTCTTCCGCATGCGCGCGCCGTTCTTTTATCCCAAGATCCTGGCCGGGCCGGACAGCTTTTGCCCGGCCGGGAATGCGGGGGATGCATGCTTCGAGTCGGAAGGGAGCGAGACGCACGATGGGTTTGAGCTGAATGCGCAGGGCAAGGTGACCAACGGGCTGCGGCTCTCGGCGTCGATGGCGGGGATTCGCGCCATCTCCCAGAACACCGGCACGCCGGCTTTCGATAACAAGCAGGTGCTCAACGTGCCGCGGGTGCGAACGACAGTTTTCGCGGACGCGAAAGTGCCGCGCATTCCCGGGCTCTACCTGATGCCAGGCTGGAGTTACTCCAGCAGCAAAGAAGCGTTGCGCGACGATTCCGTCAGCGTGCCGGGATATAACTTATTCAACCTGGGCGCCCGTTACACGCCGGGCGGCGAACAGGGGCGCATGACTTTCCGCATCTATGCGTCGAATATCACAAATAAGAAATACTGGTCCGATACGGGGGCGAATTTTGGAGATACGTTCATCTGGCTGGGCGCGCCGGAGTGGCTGAGAATGGCGGCGCATTACACGTTTTAGAGACAGTGAACAGTGGATAGGGAACAGTGAAGAGGGAATGAACAGCCGGCCGGCGGATTGCTTACCGTTGGAATTCGAAAGCTGGAGCCGATGGAGACAACGACCGTAAAGGCGCATGGGCTGGATGGCTCGCTCACGGAGCCGGACTGGCCGCCGCTGACGCTAGCGGAACTCCGTACGCTCTTTCTGCGGTTTTCGCAATTGGGCGAACCCGTCGAGATCGCCTTTGTCAGTCCACGGCCGTTGTCGGCCGCAGGCATGGTGCGGACACGGCAGGGGATGGTTTTCGTGAAGCGGCATGCGCGCAGCGTGCGCGATGCCGCGGGCCTGCGCGAGGAGCATCGCTTCATGGCGCACCTGCGAGCGAAGGGCGCCCAGGTTCCGCGCGTGCTGGCCGATGGTGCGGGCGAAACAGCCGTCGAACTGGGCGACTGGACCTACGAAGTGCATGAGCCGGCCGCGGGCGTAGATCTCTACCGCGATGCGATTTCGTGGACGCCATTCTTTTGCGCGGCGCACGCGCGCCAGGCAGGGGAGACGCTGGCAAACTTACATCGAGCGGCAGAAGGCTTCGCCGCGCCGCGGCGCGAGGTACAGCCCCTGGTGGCGAGCTTCACGATTTTCGCGGTGCAGAATCCAGGGGCGCAATTGGAGAAGTATCTGCAAGCGCGGCCCCTGCTGGCGGAACACGCAAGCGTGCGCAAATGCGCGGTGGAGGCCCTCGATCTTCTGGAGCCGTTTCACGCCGAGTTGCGTCCGCTGCTGGCGGATCTTCCCGCGCTGTGGACGCACAACGATCTGCACCCTTCGAATTTGCTGTGGAGCGGGCCGGGCGAAGACGCACGGGCGGCGGCGGCGATCGACTTCGGACTGGCGGACAGAACGAATGCCGTGCACGACCTGGCAAGCGCGATCGAGCGCAGCATGGTGGGATGGCTGGAACTGGTTGCGCATCCCGACAGACCGGAGGACCTGGCGGTGCATCTCGATCACATGGCAGCGCTGCTCGATGGCTACACATCGGTGCGGCGGCTTTCAGAGGCGGAGGCGGCTGCACTGGCTCCGATGACGGCGCTGTGCCACGCGGAATTTGCGCTCTCGGAAGCGGATTATTTCCTGGGCGCGCTGCATGCGGAGGAGCGCGCGCGCATGGCCTACGACGGTTGGCTGGTGGGGCACGCGCGCTGGTTTCACGGCGCGGCAGGAACACGGCTGCTCGACGCCATCCGGCAATGGGAGCGCAGCCGGGCGCATCGCAGCGCAGGAGTGGAACCGCGATAATGGCAGCCCTGTGGACGTATCTCGGCGCGCATGGTCTGGAGATTGCCGGCATGGTCACAACCGTGCTGGGCATCTGGCTCACCACCCGGCGCCTGCTGATCTGCTGGCCGGTGGTGCTCGCGGCGGATTTTCTCTATCTAGCGGTGTTCTATCGTGCGCGTCTTTTTTCCGACGCGCTGCTGCAGATTTTTTTCGTAGCCTTTACGCTGTACGGGTGGTGGCACTGGTGGCGCGGGATGCGCGAGGAAGGCGAGGTGCTCGTGGTGCCGCTGGGTGCGCGGGGATGGATCGCGGGGCTCGCGTCGGGCGCGGTGGGCGCGGTTCTACTGGGCGAATTGATGGTGCGCGTGGGCGCAGCGCTGCCGCACCTGGATGCGGCGCTTACCAGCTATAGCCTGGTGGCGAGCTGGTGGCAGGCGCGCAAGCACATAGCGAACTGGTGGTTGTGGATTGCAGTGGATGCGGTGTACATCGGCGAGTATGTCTACAAACATCTGCAGGCCACTGCGGTACTCTACGCGGGGCTCGTGCTGCTGGCGGTGCTGGGCTTGCGCGACTGGCGGCGCGCGCCGGTTCACGTGGCGGCCT
>JAJZNH010000173.1 GCA_021811745.1 Acidobacteriota bacterium | reverse complement strand
GATGTTTTTCGCCAGCGGCGTTTCGATGGGCAGGTGTTTATCGTCGTAGAGCGCGGCGTAGAAGGGCGTGGCGAGATCGTAGTAGCCGCCGTTGACCATCACCTTCAGTTTTGGATCGGTCTTCATCGCCATGGCGAGGTCCACGCCGACGTTCAGGCCATTTGTATTGCCTTTGGTGACGAATTGCCACTGATCGTTGGCGGCGTTGGACATGGAAACATAGGTCATGCCCACGCCATAGTGCAGCGTGTCGCGGACGTATTGGTTGAAGAGCGAGATGTAAGCCGACGAGATGGCGTTCGACTGCGGATCGTATTCCGCGCTCTCGCTCAGCGGGTCAATGGTGGGGCCGGAGAAGCGCGTGTCCAGGCGTCCGGTGGTGGTGCCGGTGGCCCGCTGCAGAGTCTTCTCAAACTGGCCGCCGGAGATGCGCAGATTGCCGCGCATCAGGTAACCAACCGGCAGCCCGGTGTACTGGTGCATCTTTTCCGCGATGCTCTGCTTCTCGGCATGGCTGAGGTCGGTGCCCTGCAGCAGTGCGTGCGCGTAGGGGCCCATGGCAAAGGCTTCCACCTGCTTCAGGAACGGCTGCAGGGGCTGCTGCGGAATGATGTGGTGGTACATGGCCGTGGCTGCATAGGTGGGCAGCGCCAGCTCATAGGGCAGGTCGGTGCCGGGGCTGGAGTGCGGCCCGTCGATGCTGTTGTCGAAGTTGAAGATCTGCGAGAGCAGGATGACGCCGTTCAGGTCGATGTTGTAGTCGTTCTCGAGGTAGTTCGCCACGACCGCGGAGCGCGTGGTTCCGTAGCTTTCGCCCATGATGTACTTCGGCGAGTTCCAGCGGTTGTATTGGGAAAGGAAGCGCTGGATGAATCGGGCAAAGGCGTGGCCGTCCTGCTTGACGCCCCAGAAGGCTTTGCCCGGATCCTTGCCGGTCATGCGGCTGAAGCCGGTGCCGGGCGCGTCGATGAAGACCAGGTCGCTGACATCCAGGAGCGAGTTGGTATTGTTTTCCAGCTTGTACGGAGCCGGCGGCAGGTGCGTGTCCCAGTTGCCGGTGGCCACGCGCTTCGGACCGAATGCGCCCATGTGCAGCCACACCGACGAGCTGCCCGGTCCACCGTTGTAGAGGAAGGTGATGGGCCGCGTTTTCTCATTGGCGTTGCGCTCGAAGTAGGCCACGTAGAACATATGCGCCACGGGCGGCTGATCCTGGACCTGCTTGGCCTTGTGAAATTGCGAGGCCAGGTTGGAGTCCGGCAGCGGCTTGCCATTCGGCCCCAGCTGCGCATCCTGGGCGTCGGTACCGCCCACGGCAATGGTGCCGGCAACCGCGGTGTAGAGGATATTTTTGCCATTCACATTCACAGAGCCCTGGGTGGTCACGGTCGGCCAGGCATTGGGGCCGGTGGTCTTTTCAGCGGGTTTTGCGGACGGATGACTGGAGGCGCTGGCCATCAGCGGACACAGCGCCATCGCGCCGGCGACCAGGGCCATCGTCAGGGGATGAACTTTCTTCATGAAGACTCCTCGGCAGGATGAATGGAGAGCAATACACGTGGTTGGACACAATTGCAGATGCAATGTAATCGGCGGATTTCCCGGTATCCACAGAGGGGTAGAATTTCGGCCGCCAGAGCTGAGGGGTTCGGCATTTGGGGCGGACTTCTGTGGTGCGGCTACCGGCGGCCCTCGCGCTTCTGCGCAACGACCAGGCCGCGCGGAGTGGGCAGGAGCACCACGGAGATCAGGCCCTCCTGTTCGAGCCGCAGGGCTGCCTCGCGCACGGTTTTCTGGTGCGAGCTGGCGTCGTGCATCAGGATCAGCCCGTACTGATTCATCTGCGGCAGAAAACGGCGCACCTCCTGCTCGCGAACCTGGGGATGGCTGTCGCTGAAGAGCAGGTCAATGGTGCCATCGACCTTCATCTCCAGGCTCGACTCCTGGCGTAGGTCGATCCACTCCGCGCGCCCGGAAGCGGCGATCTTTTCCTGCGCTTTTGCGTAGACGAGGGGGTCCAGTTCGCAGCTCACGATGCGCCCCATGCCGTTCATCCGCAGGCCTTCGGCCATCCATACGGTGCTCACGCCCAGGAAGGCGCCGGTTTCGACGATCAGGCTGGGCTTGATGGTGGTCACCAGCGTCCGCAGGAACTCCAGCACCTCGGCCTCGGCGGTCATGGAGTCGAACATGTGCCAGCGCTCGGGATGCGGGCACTCCGGGGTTGCACGGTGATACTCGGGCAGCAGCGCACCCTGTGCGCGCTCCGCCTGGAGCATGATTTTGTGCTCCTGCTTCAGCTTTTTGCGGAAGATTCCCACGGGTTCCTTCTGTCTCCTGGCCTGAAAGCCCGATTATATTGAGTCGGCGAAAAACGCCGCCTCGCGGCACTGCAATTTTTGGAGCGCGCGCCGGCTGTGCCGCGTCTGAGAGAGGCGGAGGAATTTCCATGAGCCAGGCGAAGCTTCTGATGATCGTCGGCGACTATGCCGAGGATTACGAAACCATGGTGCCATTCCAGGCCCTGCAGATGGCGGGTGATACGGTTCACGCGGTTTGCCCGGGCAAAAAGGCGGGCGAATTCGTGCGCACCGCGATCCACGACTTTGAAGGCGACCAGACCTACAGCGAAAAGCGCGGCCACAATTTCACGCTGAACGCCACCTTTGCCGAGATTCGACCGGCCGACTACGACGGGCTTGTGCTTCCTGGAGGCCGTGCGCCCGAATACCTGCGGCTGGATCCGAAGGTGCTGGAGATGGTTCGCCATTTTGCCGATGAGAAGAAGCCCATCGCCGCTATTTGCCACGCTGCGCAGCTTTTAGCTGCCGCGCGCGTCCTGCAGGGACGAAAGGTGAGCTGCTACCCGGCCTGCGCGCCGGAGGTGGAACTGGCTGGCGGCACCTTCGCCTCGGTGCAGATGACGGAAGCGGTGGTGGACGGCAATCTGGTCACGGCTCCGGCGTGGCCCGCGCATCCAGCGTGGCTCAGCCGGTTCCAGAGCGTTCTGGATCAATACCTTGCAGGCAAAAAGAAACAGGCGGCGGCCGCGGATTAAGCTGCGCGCTTCGGGTGGGGCCGACGGCTTCGCGTGTGGCACGTCTCGGTTCCACCCGAAAAAATTCAAGCGAATGCTGTTGACTGGCCACCGCCGCAGGGCTACTCTGGCGGCAACAGCGACTGATTTGGCGGCCAATGCCAATCCGACTCCAGCGCTCCAGCTGATGCATCTAATCAGTGTGGAGTTGTGCTGGTCCCAGCCCGCGTCAACCCCACTCCAAATTTCCATTCAGCCGCGTGGCCATTGTTTGGCTGCGTCCGGAGGTATTTTCCAGGTCTGATGAGAAAACTTCTCGAGATCACGCCCAATCTTGAGCCCCTGTTCGGGAC